>CAYNBX010000163.1:0-4797 GCA_964395505.1 uncultured Bacteroidales bacterium
TTAAATCTGCAAATTACTTTGCAGCGAAAATTTGAAATGTGAGTCAATGTTTGCGAAGCCCTTGTCACAAAGAGAAAGTCTGAGCGAGCATTGCCAACAATGTCATTAGGTTCTGCTTTGCATAAAATTTAGTTTGCGCATATAAGGTTTATAATAAATTTGACTTTATTGAAATGCTATAAATTGTAACTTATACCTGTAAAGAGAGAGATAGAATAAGGGAAATATTTAAAAGTATCACTATTATTAAAAGGTTTTAATGAATACTTAAAATTAGGGTCAATGTTTAATGTTATTTTTTTAAGAATAGGATATTCAATACCAATGCCCAACCATCCATTATAAATTAATGAATTAATATTTGGTGTTGCATAAATAATATCTTTCTCATTTTCTTTTTTAAGATATGTTTTATTGTTAATTAAAATGCCTGTGCTTAATCCACACAGGATATGAAAATCAATTTTTGTGTCAATAACTTTATATTTAACTATCAGAGGTATTTCTATGAATTCAAATTTTTGTGTAAGTTTAGAGTTTTGGATGTTGTATGTAGTGTCTGAATCATAGTCAACGTCAACAGGTCTTAATCCTCCATTTGAATAAGCAGTATTATATTTTATATTTCCTGCTGAAGTTTGGATAAAGGAACCTTTAGGATCATTAGGGTCTTTATAAACTATAACATTATTATTGTATTGTCCTATTTTAGAGTAATATATGCCCGATTGTAAACTCCACTTATTTTTAACTTGATAATTTATATTTAAACCTCCTGAATATGCTATTAACCCCTTCTCGTTGTCATCAAAATAATTTTTGGATGATGTGTTTGCAGTTTTTCCTTTTGTGGAATTATTGTCAAGCTGTTTTAAGTTTCTGTAAGAATAGTTTGGAGAAAATTGCCCTTGTAAAGTCCATCTGTTTTTTTGATTATTCCCTGATTTTAACAAATGTTTTCTTAGTTTTTCTCTTTTGATATTGTATTCAGTAATATCGTTTGTGTTGATGGTTTCTAAAAAAGATATATTTTTAGAATTTTGATTTTTCAACAACTCTTTTTTCTTTTTTATTTTATTTTTTTGTTGAATGAAATCACTTTTTATGTTTTTAGCCAAAAGTGTTTGTAATCTATTAATATTTTGTCTATTAATTTTAATTTGATTAGTTTTTTCTGAAGAAATATTATTTGTGTTAGAATTAGAAAAGCTTATGCTGTTATTAGATTTATAAATTGATTTAGGTTCTTGTTTTATGTTTTGTTGTTTTTTATTATTAATGAAGTTTTCAGCAGTAACTTTTTGGGAATTGGATGTTGTTTCTTTAAGTTGTTTGTAATTATATGTATTGTTAATTTTATTTTGCTGTTTTAATGTGTCGTTATTAGCAATAATTATTTTTTGGGTTGATTTATGATATTGTAATAAATAACCTGCACTAAAAGCTGCGATAATTGCAATACAAGCAGCAATCCAGCGTATATTATTTGCTTTTTTTCTTAATTTTTCTTTTTTCAGGTTTTCTTTTAAATAATACCAGGTATAAATAGGAGGAGATTCCTTATAATGTTTTAAAGCCTCTTTAAATAATTTATCTATATTTTTTTCGTCATTTTTCATTTTTTTATATTTGTTGGTTTACAGGTAGATAAAAATATTTTTTAACTTTTTTTTGAAGTATAGCTCTTGCTCTTGATAAATTTGATTTTGATGTACTTTCTGAAATATTAAGCATTTTACTTATTTCTTTATGTGAATATCCTTCAATAGCGTAAAGGTTAAAAACCATTCTATATTTAGGAGAAAGACTTTGAATTAATTTTATTAAATCTTTAGCTGTAATATTGTTAATAATTTCTTCTTTATTATTTATCTCATCTATATATTCATAATCATCATTAATAGGATACAGATAATTTTCTTTTTTATGTTTTTCTAATGCTGTATTAATTATTATTCTCCTGGTCCAACCTTCAAAAGAACCTTTGTTTTTATATTTTGATATATTTTTAAAAATTTTCAAAAAACCATCATGTAAAATATCTTCAGCTTCCGAATAATCTTTTGAATAATAAAGACATACTCCAAACATTTTATCAGAAATAAGTCTGAACAACTTTTCCTGATATTCGGTTTTTCCTGCAATACAACCCTTAATAATCTTTTCTAAATATTTTGGATTCACTTTTTGTATTTATTCATAAAAAAATCAGTTTCTTAAAATTATATCAAAAATACAAATAATGAATCACATAATTATTATTATTAATAAATATTATACGAAATTTTAAAATGTTTCGTTTTTGGTTTATTTATAATGACTTTACTTATAGATTAAAAAAATTGTAAAAAGGTTGCGTCTCAACATAGTATTTTTTAAGATATTTTGTGTAAATAACTGATATTATTGAAATAAGATGATGGATAGAAATGATAGAAAAAATATCTAAGACTACACGCAACCTTTTTGCTTATAAAAACATCTATATAAATAAAAATACCTTAGTATAATAATTTCCCCAATTACAAAAACTATGAAAAGATTTTTTATAATATTTACTTCTATTATTTTTGTTAATATAGTTTTTGTAAAATTTATTTATCCCCAGAGTTCCCCCAAAATTTTATCTTATAATGTTGAAGAATATTTAAAAGCTAATTACGATAATTATTACAACAAACAAGCAGATTTACTTATAACAGATACAAATCTTTTTGTAAATGGTTCTTATGCCGGGTTATTTTCTAAATATGGGAAAGAAACCGATGTGAATATTATATCTGATGGACTAAGTGAAAATTCTCAAAATATTTCTTTTCATAAAAATAATAATTTATTTCATAAGTCTTCATTATTATGGGTTATTTTTAAAAATAAACTTAAAAATGCCTTAATAAAGGAAGATGCTTTAAATGATAGTTCTTCAAATAAAATAATGATTGATCTTATAGATTATTGGGCTCCTTTAATATTAATTATTCTTTCAATGTTGTTGATTATTTGTATCCCATTGTTATTGAATAAAATAATAGGTTTTTTTATGAATTTTCACAGATTGTTTTATTCAGATAGAAAATTAAAAAAACAAAAAGCCGCATAGTAAATATTTTTCATACAGCACTAAGATTTGCCATTCTTAAAATTTCCTTTAAGAAAATAAAAACACATATTTATTAAGAGTTTTATATAATTTTGTAAAAAATCAAATTGTAAAAAAATATTACTATTTGCATATTTTATTAAAATTGAATAATTTTGGGTTTGTAAATTAAATTAATTCAAAACATTGTTTCATGGCTCATTGGTTAGAAGAAGAAGAAAACCGTCAAAAAAGGAAAAAAGATAGATTAGAGAGGGCAAGAGAAAGAATATTGTTAAAAAAAGAGAGCATAAAGAAGAACTACTTAAAGAATAAAGGTAAATATAACGGTTTTATTGCAGAGCTCGACAAAATGGTTGAGGGTGTAAATAATATGCCTCTGGATAAAAGAAAGGTATTTGGTAAAATAAGCTCTAAATCAAAAAAAACCAAATTAGATAATCAATTTCACTTTTTTGGAAGTAGTAGTAGATTTAAAAAAAGGAAAAATAAGGGTTTGTTTTCCAGGTTAAAACTTTATCATTATAAGCATATCCGTGTTATCTATTTCAGCATTGCAAAAGAAATGGATAAAGTTGAAATAGAAACTAAGGAATCTTATTTGATAAGAGAGAGAAAGAAGGAAAGAGTTTCAGATGAAAAGAAATCACATGATGAAGTCAACAAGCATGAAGGCGAAGAGAGAGATGACAGGTTATATATTTTTGATATTGATAAGTTAAACAGGAATGTTGCTATGTATATTATTGATTGGTTAGTATTTATAGAAGATATAGAACATTTGCCATTTGAATCACAAGGCATAAGAATAAAATAATTTTTTCTTACTCTACAAAATATTTTGATAAATAAAATATATCCTTTATTTTTATTCCTTTTTTAGTTTCTTGAACAGTACAGCATTCGTGATAAAGGTCATGTTCAAAAAATAAAATATAATTGTTTTTAGCTGCTTCATTTAAGAATTCTTTTTTTTCTTTTAAAGTTATAGAAGGATAAATGTCATAGCTCATAATATTTTGCAAAGCAATATGAGCTGTTGAGGGAATAAGATCTGCAGTATAGACTAAAGTTTTATTTTTTATTTTTATAAAAGGTATTATTTGTCCTTTAGTGTGTCCGTTATATAATCTTATATAGAAATTTGGAAAGAGTTCTGTGTTTATATTAACAAGATTTAATTGTCCGCTTTCCTTCATAGGAAGAATATTTTCATTAAGAAATGAATCAGCTTCTCTTTCATCAGGATTGACAGCAGTATCCCATTGCTGCTCACTTACCCAATAATTTGCATTTTTAAATGTTATCTCATAAGCTGTTTTATCTTTATTATATTTTACTCCTCCGCCACAGTGATCATAGTGCAAATGAGTTAAAACAACATCTGTGATATCATCAAAATTAAAACCATATTTTTTTAAAGAACCTCTAAGGGAATAATCACCGTTTAGCTGAAATTTATTAAAAAAATCTTTACTTTGCTTATTTCCAAAGCCATTATCAATAAGTATTTTTTTATCAGCATAAACAACGAGTAAAGAACGCAATGCCCAATTACAAAGATTGTTTTCATCAGCAGGGTAAAGCTTTTGCCATGAAGTTTTAGGTATTGTTCCGAACATAGCTCCACCGTCAACTTTGAAATTTGTAATATTTATTGGGTATAGATGCATTAGATATTTTAAAATGATAAGTAG
>CAYNBX010000164.1:0-4698 GCA_964395505.1 uncultured Bacteroidales bacterium
TATATTTTCTAAATATTCAATAGGCAGGTCTTTTTCTATTGGCTTTACTTATAAGATAAATTAATACCTGTAAAACAATTATTCCACAAACTTATACCCTACACCTTTTATTGTTTTAATATGTTCCTCTCCTATTTTTTCACGTAATTTTCTGATATGAACATCGATGGTACGTTCTCCAACAATAACATTATCATCCCAAACAGCAGAAAATATTTTTTCACGAGTAAAAACTTTTTCAGGTTTAGAAGCCAGTAAAAACAATAGCTCAAATTCTTTTCTTGGTAGTGCAATTTTTTGATTTTCATATACAACTTCATATTTATCTCTATCAATCAATAGATTACCTCTTTTTATGATATTTTTTGAAAAGCTATCATTCATATTCTCTGAAAGAGAGTATCTTTTCAATAAAGCTTTTACTCTACTTAATAATACTTTAGGTTTAACTGGTTTTGTTATATAATCATCTGCACCTGCATCAAAACCTGCAATTTGTGAATAATCTTCACCGCGTGCAGTAAGAAAAGCAATAACAGTATTCTTTAATTCACTGATACTTCTAATCTCCTGGCAAGTTTCAATGCCATCCATTTCTGGCATCATTACATCTAAAATAATTAAATGTGGAACAACTCTAACTGCAATGGTGATTGCATCTTTTCCATTACCCGCTGTATAAACATCATACCCTTCTCTTCTTAAATTATAGCCAATAAATTCTAATACATCAGGCTCATCATCTACTAAAAGTATTTTATATTCTTTATCCTCCATTGTTTTTATATTATTAATTAGTGTTTGTCCATAATGTCCATTTTCTGCGTTACGCTCGTCAAAAAAATGAACATTCTGATTCAAACACTGACTTTATGTACAGACACTAATTATATTTCTTCAAATCTTACTTTAAATTAAAAAAAATTATTTATTACCTTTTTCAAGAGTAAAAGTAAATGAAGTTCCTTCATTCACAGTACTTTTAACATTTATTGTTTGTTTATGTGCTTCAATAATATGTTTTACAATAGATAAACCTAAGCCTGTGCCTCCTTGTTCACGTGAACGACTTTTATCAATCCTGTAAAATCTTTCAAAAATTCTAGGCAGATCTTTCTTATCAATCCCATAACCATTGTCAGCTATTTCAACTAAAATGTTCTTATTCATATCAAAGAAACCAGCAGTAACTTTACCATTTTTTCTGCCATATTTTAAGGCATTCTCTACTAAATTACTAAGAACTTGAAAAATTCTTTTTCTATCAGCATTTACAATTATTGGTTTCTCAATATCAGTAATAAATTTAAGGTCAATCGAACTTTCTTTTGCTAATCTTTGATGTATATCAAAAACATCTTCAACTAATTTGATAATATCAAATTTTCCATAATTCAATTTCAATTTCCCTGATTCTAATTTAGAAATAGTTTCAAGGTCTTCAACAATAGATATCATCCTATCTATACTTTTTGCTGTTCTTTTTAAATATAATCTATTCACATTTGGATCTTCCAGACCACCTTCAAGCAATGTCAATATATAACCCTGAATATTAAAAATAGGTGTCTTCAATTCATGTGATACATTTCCAAGAAATTCCTTTCTATAATTTCCAAGTTCTTTTAATTTTTCTATTTCCTTAGCCTTTTGCCTTGTCCAATCAGATACATCCTTATTAACTTTTGAAATAATATCCCGATTTTTTTCTTCTTTCTTTAATTTATCTTTTGAGACATTAAAGTCTTGTATCGTTTTATAAATTGGTTTTATTTTATCATAAATATAATGATTAAGCAAATAATGGACTAAATAATAAACAATTATAAAAAATATTGGGATAGAAACACTTAATGTCAATAATAAATTATTTGAATAAACATTTAAAATAGTAAATAATATACTAATCAAAGAAAGAATAATTGAAATATAAAATGTTAGCCTTTTAGAAGATGAAGTTTTCATAATAAATTAATTGTTTAAATATTAATTAACAAATATAATTAAAGATTACAATTATTAAAAAAAATAATAAAGCTTAATAATAAATTAAAATCAGCTTAACATTTTCTTAACAACGAATCAACAATCAATTAATAATTTTGAAAAAATATAAATAAGAGGATTAAAATATATTATGGGTAATATTTATTTAATTATTATAATAATAATATCTATACTTGCTATATTAGATTTGGTTGTAGGTGTAAGTAATGATGCTGTAAATTTTTTGAATTCTGCAATAGGTTCAAAAGCAGCACCTCGATGGATAATTATGCTTGTAGCAAGTATAGGGATAATAGCTGGTGCAACATTCTCAAGCGGTATGATGGAAGTTGCACGTAAAGGCATTTTTAATCCTGATCAATTCTACTTTTCTGAAATTATGATAATATTTTTAGCAGTAATGATAACTGATATCATTCTTTTAGACACCTTTAATACTTTTGGCTTACCGACCTCTACAACAGTTTCCATTGTTTTCGAGCTCTTGGGCTCTGCTGTTGCAGTTTCAATTATAAAAATTCATACTAAAGGAACTTCTATTTTAGAATTAGGTAAATATATTAACTCAGAAAAATCATTTACTATTATTTCGGGAATATTACTTTCAATTATCATTGCTTTTACTCTTGGTGCTATTATTCAATATATTGTAAGACTTATTTTTTCTTTTAATTATAAAAAACCCTTAAAATATTTCGGTTCAATTATAGGAAGTCTTGCAATTACAGGGATAACATATTTTATTTTTATAAAAGGTATAAAAGGTGCTTCTTTCGTAACAAAGCAAATGCTTATTTTTATTAAAGAAAATACGGTGTTAATATTATTAATAAGCTTTGTTGGATGGGCAGTATTGCTTCAACTTTTAACATGGCTTGTAAAAATAAATATACCAAAATTTATTATATTAATTGGCACTTTTGCTTTGGCAATGGCTTTTGCAGGTAATGATCTGGTCAACTTTATTGGTGTTCCTCTCGCAGCTTTAGTTTCATATAAAACATATATTTCCCATCCTGGTATAGATCCAAATCATTTATTAATGGGAGCATTAAAAGGGCCTGTACATACCAATACTTTTATTTTACTAATTGCTGGAATTATTATGATTATTACCTTATTGTTATCTCGAAAAGCAAGACATGTTACTGAAACAGAAATTAATTTAGGACGTCAAAATCCAGGAGATGAACGTTTTGAATCTACTGCTTTATCACGTTTAATAGTTAGAAGATTCACAAAATTTAATAATAATTTTAAACGTTTAATACCAAAAAATATACAAGAAAAAATTGAAAAACGCTTTACACAGCCTTCAAATAATAATGATTTTAGTGTTAATACACAAACATCATCATCCTTTGACACTATTAGAGCATCTGTAAATCTGACAGTAGCAACTATTATAATTTCTTTTGCTACCTCGCTAAAACTTCCTTTATCAACTACTTATGTAACTTTTATGGTTGCTATGGGCACATCATTATCAGATAAAGCCTGGGGCCGTGATAGCGCTGTATATAGAATTACAGGTGTTATAACTGTTATTGCAGGCTGGTTTTTTACAGCTATAATTGCTTTTATCACTTCATTTCTTGTTGCATATATAATTGATTGGGGTGGAATTAAAGCAATATTTGTATTAGTGTCATTTGCAATTTTCTTTATCTATAGAAGCCAGATTAGTTTTAAGAAAAAAGAAATTGAAAAAATAACTCAGAAAAAAGAAGAAGAATCTGAATTTTTATACAATACTGACCTTGTATTAGAAAAAAGTAATTCAACAATAATAAGCACTCTTATATCTATTTCAAAAACTTACTATTTAACTTTAGAGGGATTGTTCACTGAAAACAGAAATCAGCTAAAAAAAATTAATAAGGAAATAAATGAATTAAATGCTAAAGCAAAGAAGTATAAAAAAACATTTTATAAAACCATACAACAGCTTCAAGAAAATTCTATTGAAACAGGACATTATTATGTACAGGTTCTTGATTATTTACGTGAAATCGCTCATTGTTTAACATTCATATCAACCCCTATTTATGAACATGTTAACAACAATCATAAACCTTTGATTGCAACTCAAATTGCTGAATTATCAAAAATTAATGAAAAAATCACAAGTTTCCTGAACTTTTCAATACACATTGTTAAAGAAGAAAAATATTCTGAATTAGACGAAATAATCGAAAACCAGAGAATACTATTATCAACTATTAATGACTATAGACTAAATCAAATAAAACGAATAAAAAAAGCAGAAGTAAATACAAGAAATAGTATGCTTTATCTGAGTATATTATCCGAAACTAAAAATATGCTCCTTTATATAGTTAATCTTTTAAAATCCCAAAGAGACTTTGTAACATACACAAAAAAAGTAAGTAAAAGTTATTAATACATAGGGCAGTGTACTTGCCAGAAATATGTTAATCATTTATAAACAAAACTCATTCATCATCATTCATTACTTAAAAGTATAAGGATTAAATAAAAAGTATTAAAAAATGAGCATTTCATTTTTATACTCTTACCTCATTTTTTAATTACTGTTTGTCCATAATGTCCATTTTCTGCGTTACGCTCGTCAAAAAAAATGTTCATCCCGATGTAGCTTTTGTAAGGTTTTTTTAAAAAAGTACAAATCGGGACTCTGTTTTTTAAGACGAGTATAACGCAGTTATT
>CAYNBX010000165.1:0-4696 GCA_964395505.1 uncultured Bacteroidales bacterium
AATTTGTTGCAAATAAAGGGTCAGGAAATCTGAACTTGTACACACAAATATTTAATGATATGTATATCGGCACATAGACAAATTGTTTACTAAGGAATTGTTTTTTGTATTAATGGCATAAAAAATGACTTGAATTTTTATGACAAAGCAAACTAAGATAAGTCAGGAGTTCTGAATTTTTAAACTCTGACAAAACCTATGGACCTTGTCAGATGCCATCCTTCTGAAATAGGTGGATTTGACTGTATTTATAGGGGAAACAACAACGCTATTTTAAACTTGAGTCTTCTTATAATTTCTATAATTTTATAATGTAATTATAAACTTTAGGTTTCTTATTTTGAATCTTTTGAGTTTTTTCTTTACCCTGTTTTTGATTAATTTGATAATTATATTTCATATTAAGGACTTTCTTTTTTATTTTAAAATTAATTCTCGGTTTCATTGTGCTGGTTACTCTTAATCCTCTATTTTTAACTTTTTCATATTTCATCATTTTAACTAATCTAAGAGCTTCTTCATCGCATCCATAACCAATTCCCTTTATTACCTTTGCACTTACAACATTGCCTGAATCATTGACCTTAATTGACAAATATACTACTCCTTCAATATTGTTTTTCAAAGCTTGTTTTGGATATTTCAAATTATCCTCAATGAATTTCCTGAATGCATCTTTACCCCCTGGATATTTTGGTAATTTTATAAATCGTTTTTTCGATTTTTTCATTTCAAAATGTCATATAATTATAATTACGCAAGTTATGTATAAAATGTTAATATACAAAAATAAATTTATTTGTAAATAACTACTTATTTTATAAATTTGCGAACTAATTTTAAAAAAACATTCTTATTATTTTGATATAATCTAAATAAATTATATGAGTTTTAGAATAATAGTATTAGCAAAGCAGGTACCAGACACAAGGAACGTAGGCAAAGATGCAATGAAAGAAGACGGAACTGTTAATAGAGGAGCTTTACCTGCCATATTCAATCCTGAAGACCTTAATGCTCTGGAATTTTCTTTAAGAATAAAAGAAAAAATAAAAAATACAGAAGTCATTGTCATAACAATGGGTCCACCAAGAGCCGCAGAAATTATTCGTGAATCTTTGTATCGTGGAGCTGATAAAGGATACTTGATAACTGATAGAAAATTTGCTGGTTCTGATACTCTTGCGACATCTTATGCTTTATCTATGGCTGTTAAAAAATTATCACCTTATAATCTTGTGATATCCGGTCGTCAGGCTATTGATGGTGATACTGCACAGGTAGGCCCACAAACTGCAGAAAAATTAAAAATACCACAAATTACCTATGCTGAGGAAGTTATTGATGTTAATAATGAAAAAATTATTATTAAAAGAAGATTGGAAAACGGTATAGAAGTAGTTTTAGTTAAACAACCTGTACTTATTACAGTTCATGGTTCAGCTGCTGAATGCAGACCAAGAAATGCTAAATTAGTGATGAAATATAAATATGCCAGAACAAATACTGAATCTATTCAAGAAAACAGAAATTATTCTGAACTATTTAAAAAAAGACCTTACCTTAAAATTGATGAGTGGTCTGTTAATGATATAAAAGCTGATGTTGAAAGACTTGGTTTTTCTGGCTCCCCAACAAAAGTTAAAAAAATAGAAAATGTCGTTCTAAAACATAAAGAGTCAAAAAAACTTTCTGATAATGATGAAGATATAGACATTTTAATGAAAAATTTAATCAAAAGCCATATCATTGGTTAAATTATATTTCCTTTTAAAATTTTTTAGATAAAATGATAAAATTAATGAATGATAAAAAAATTATAATATTGTGAATAATATATTTGTTTATTGTGAAGTAACTGAACAAGGAACAGTAGCAGATGTTAGTCTTGAACTTTTATCAAAAGGCAGGAAATTAGCTGACAAACTTAATGTAAAATTAGAAGCCATTGTCATTGGATATGATTTGAAAGATATAAAAGAGCAGCTTTCTTGTTTTGGTGTTGATATTATTCATCTTGCACAAGACTCAAGATTATTTCCTTATACAACACTGCTGCATGCATCAATTGTTAGAAAGATACTAAAAGAAGAGGAACCACAAATTGTTTTATTTGGTGCAACTTCAATAGGAAGAGATTTAGCTCCAAGAATAGCTTCATCTTTGCTCTGTGGATTGACAGCAGATTGTACAGGTCTTGAAATAGGTGATTATAATGATAAAATTTCTGGTAAAGAATATAAAAATATCCTATACCAAATTCGTCCTGCTTTTGGAGGTAATATTATAGCTACAATTGTAAACCCTGTTACACGCCCTCAAATGGCTACAGTAAGAGAGGGAGTTATGAAAAAAGAAATGACCTCAATTGCATATAATACTGAAATTAAAAAAATTAATGTTGATAATTATGTTTCAGATGTGGATTTTGCTATTGAAATTATTGAGAGACATATTGAGTCAAAAAAAATTGATATTAAAAATTCTCAGATTATTGTTTCAGGAGGTTATGGAGTTGGTTCAAAAGATAATTTCAAACTTTTATTTGAATTGGCTGATATTCTTGGAGGCGAAGTAGGCGCATCAAGAGCTGCTGTTGATGCTGGCT
Source organism: uncultured Bacteroidales bacterium (assembly GCA_964395505.1). Classification (GTDB taxonomy): domain Bacteria; phylum Bacteroidota; class Bacteroidia; order Bacteroidales; family AUK083; genus AUK083. Next base: position 2,609 of record CAYNBX010000165.1, read on the forward strand.
TTGTAGAGCATGATAGACAGGTTGGACAAACAGGTGTTACTGTTCGCCCAAAATTATATATTGCTTGCGGAATTTCAGGAGCTGTTCAACATCGTGCAGGTATGGATCAATCTGCACAGATAATATCAATAAATACTGATATACATGCTCCTATGAACCAAATTGCTGATTATGCTGTAATAGGCAGAGTTACTGAGGTTATCCCTAAAATGATTAAATATTATAAGGAAAATTCAAAATAAAATATCAAATACTATGTTAATTTAGTCTAATAAATTGTATATTAACTTATTAAAAGATATTAAAAAATAAATTGAAATGACAAATTTCTATACAGACAATAAAAATTTAAAGTTCCATTTATCACATCCTTTAATGAAGAAGATTGTCAGTCTTAAAGAGCAAAATTTTGTTGATAAAGATAAATATGATTATGCTCCTTTTGATTATGATGATGCTGTTGACAGCTATGATAAAGTTCTGGAAATTATTGGAGAGATATCAGCTAACATACTTGATCAGAATTCAGAATCCATTGATACAGAAGAACCTACTTTAGTAAATAATAGGGTAAAATATGCAAGGGGCACACAGGAAAATTATGATGCTTTGGTCAAAGCAGGTTTGATTGGAATGTCATTACCGAGAAAATATAATGGATTAAATTTTCCAATAGTTCCTTATGTGATGTCAGAGGAGATAATTTCAAGGGCAGATGCAGGTTTTGCAAATATATGGGGTTTACAAGACTGTGCAGAAACTATTCATGAATTTGGTTCAGAAGAACAAAAAAATGAGTACCTGCCAAGATTTAATAAAGGAGCAACAGCTTCAATGGATTTAACTGAGCCAGATGCTGGCTCTGATTTACAAGCAGTTATTTTAAAAGCTAAGTATGATGAAAAAAGAGGCACATGGTTGTTGAATGGCGTTAAACGTTTTATTACCAACGGCGATGCTGATATTGGTCTGGTTTTGGCAAGGTCGGAAGAGGGCACAAAAGATGCAAGAGGTTTATCATTGTTTATTTTTGAAAATAAAAGAAATGAAAATTTTAAGGTTCGTAGAATTGAAAATAAATTGGGGATTCACGGTTCTCCCACATGTGAATTAATATTTACTGATGCTCCTGCTCAACTTGTTGGGGAAAGAAGAATGGGTTTGATAAAATATGTGATGTCATTGATGAATTCAGCCCGTTTAGGTGTTGGAGCTCAATCTGTTGGTATTGCTGAGGCAGCTTTTAGAGAAGCTTATAAATATGCAACTGAAAGAGAACAGTTTGGAAAAAAAATAATTCAATTCCCTGCTGTTTATGAAATGCTCTCAAATATGAGGGCAAAAACTGATGCTATAAGATCAATGCTTTATGAAACAGCACGTTTTGTTGATGTTTATAAATCTTATGTCTTCATTATGAAGCAAAGAAAATTAGAACCTGAAGAAAGAAAAGAAATGAAATATTATCAGCGTTATGCTGACCTTTTTACTCCTTTATTAAAACTTTTTGCAAGCGAATATTGTAACCAGATAGCTTATGATGCTATACAGATTCACGGAGGCACTGGATATATGAAGGATTTTCCTATTGAACGTATTGCACGCGATGCAAGAATAACAAGCATTTACGAAGGAACTTCTCAATTACAAGTTGTTGCAGCTATCAGAGGCGTTGCTAATGGTGCTTATATAAAAAAAATCAATGAATATTCTAAAATAGATGTTAAACCCGAACTTTCCTTCCTGAAACAATGCCTCAATGATATGACAAAACAATATGAAACAACAGCTGCAAAAGTTTATGAAATAAAAGATAATGAATATTTAAATTTTCATTCACGTAGATTAGTTGAAATGGCCGGAAATATCATTATAGGTTATTTATTATTATTAGACACTAATAGAGATGGGGATTACAAACAATCTGCTGAAATATTTATTATAAAAGCAAAATCGGAAAATATTGAAAAAGCTAATTATATATCTGATTTTAAATTAGAAAACTTAAAAACTTTTAAATTTTGATTTTTCGTGATTACTTGATTTTTGTTCTTCTGTCAATGATTTATTACAGTATCCTTTTTCGTT
>CAYNBX010000166.1:0-4688 GCA_964395505.1 uncultured Bacteroidales bacterium
GTTAAATAATTTATTATATAATAAACGGAAATTAGAGATTTGTGGGGACGTGAGTTTCAGATTCCCAATTTCTATATGTGTCCAAATTAAATGTAGAATATTAATTCTTAAATTGTTAGAACATCAATTATGGACAAACACTCGTATATTTGTAAATATAATTATTTAATTAATAACTGATTTCTTAATTTTACAAAATACAATTTTACAAAATTTTCAGGATTTAGTCTTCAGGTTTTTTTATATTTCTCTACATTTATAAAAAACTTATATTTTTAGAAGTTTCTTTACAGACATAAATTAAAAACGTAAATTTGAAATCTTAATTATAGATATGTAAAAAAAATTATGACAATTTTAGAGATAAATGATTTAATTATTGACTTTACCACAGAAACAGGAAGTATAAGAGCAGTTGATGATGTGAGTTTCTCATTAAACAAGGGACAAATACTTGGAATTGTCGGCGAGTCAGGTTCTGGGAAATCTGTTACCGCCTTGTCAATAATGCAGCTATTACAAATACCGCCAGCTAAAATCAGTAAAGGAGAAATTATATATCATTCATTAAATGGTGAAAGTACTGATTTATTAAAACTATCTGAAAAAGAGATAAGGAAATACAGAGGTAACAAAATAGCTATGATTTTTCAGGAGCCAATGACATCTCTAAATCCTGTTTTGCCTTGCGGTAAACAAGTCGTAGAAGCTATACTTCAACATAAGAAAATTTCAAAAAAACAAGCTAAAGAACAAACGCTCTCTTTGTTTGATGAGGTTCAGCTTAGCATGCCAAAAGATATTTTTTATTCTTACCCACATCAGATTTCAGGTGGACAGAAACAGCGTGTGATGATTGCTATGGCAATGTCGTGTAAACCTTCAATATTAATAGCAGACGAACCAACAACAGCTCTTGATGTTATTGTTCAGAAAACCATACTTGAACTGATGAAAAAACTTCAAAAAAAATACAGAATAAGTATTATTTTCATCACTCATGACCTTGGTGTTGTTGCAGAATTAGCAAATAAGGTCCTGGTAATGTATAAAGGGAAAATTGTTGAGAAGGGATATATATATGACATTTTCAAAAATCCTAAACATCCATATACAAAAGGCCTTTTGGCCTGTCGCCCTCCTTTAAACAACAGACTGTATAAACTACCTGGTGTATCTGATTTTTTGAAAAATGGCAAAAATGATACTATAGAGGACTTTACTAAGAAATTTATCATTACAAAAAAAGAAACAGAAGATAACCATAAAAGAATTTATTCAGAGGAGCCAGTATTGAAGATAAGAAATATTAAAACATTTTTTCCAGTCAGAAAAGGTTTTTTAGGCAAGACAAAAAATTATGTTAAAGCTGTTGATGACGTTAGCTTTGATGTTTATAGGGGAGAGACATTAGGTTTAGTTGGCGAATCTGGTTGCGGTAAAACAACTCTTGGCAGAAGTATTTTACGACTAATTGAAAACACCAAAGGACAGGTTATTTTTAAAGGCATAGATATTTCCAGGATGTCATATAAAAAATTACGTAGAATCCGCAAAAATTTTCAGATAATCTTTCAGGATCCTTATTCCTCATTAAATCCACGGATAGCTATTGGCTCTGCTATTATGGAACCTATGCAGGTTCATAAAATATATAAAAATGACAGGATACGTAAAGAAAAAGTATTTGAATTGCTTGCAAAAGTCAATTTAGAAAAAAGCTGTTTTTATCGTTATCCTCATGAATTTTCAGGTGGTCAAAGACAAAGGATATGTATTGCCAGGGCTCTATCACTGAATCCTGAATTTATTATTTGTGACGAATCTGTCTCTTCTCTTGATGTATCTGTCCAGGCGCAAGTTTTAAACCTGCTTAACGAACTTAAAAAAGAATTTCATTTTACTTATATTTTTATCTCTCACGACATTTCAGTAGTAAAGTTTATGTCTGACAGGATGATTGTTATGAAGGATGGAAAAATTCATGAAATGGGAGACCCTGACCAAATTTATGCTCACCCACGAAAAGATTATACCAAAAAATTAATAAATTCCATACCAAGAGGTTTATATTAATAACTCAAGTTTCGCACTTACAAAAGCAGCATAAATATTGACATTGCCTTATTAAAAAATGAGAAAAATTAGACGTTAATAATTTGTTATTCATAGAAATACAGAGAAACTTCCATTTTTATTAATTATGCAGCTTGAGACGTTCCAAAAATTTCGTCATCATTTTTGATTAGAGAGAAAAATATTTCAAAAACTTTACCATCATTTATCATTTTTCCCATAAGTTCATCAGCATCTTCATTGACAAATATTTCAGTAACAATTTCAAGTATTTTTACAAGAAGCATACATATTCGTTCGTGAAGCTTGTTGTGTTTAATAGTTTGTTTGGTGTTTCTAAAAATACCTCCAACGCTCTCATATTCGTTTACCGCATTCTGCAGGTTTAAAAAAAAGATTGCAGAGTTTTTTTCAAGCACTATATAACTCAACAGGTCATTGAATTATTAAACGGTTTGGGATTTTTTAGTTAGTGTTTGTCTATAATGTCCATTTTCTGCGTTATGCTCGTCAAAAAAATACTTATCCCGATGTAGCTTTTGTAAGGTTTTTTTTTAAAAAACCAACAAAAAGCACAAATCGGGACTCTGTTTTTTTTGACTTCGCAAGCCTTGAAAATGAACATTCTAATCCAAACACTGACTTTATTTACGGATACTAGTTAGTAACGAAGAAGCACATAATTTTTTATTTTATTTTACCTGTAAAAATCGCTAATTTTCTCTATGAGTTTTCTTGGTTAAATAAACGATAATCCAATTTTATTTTATTTAATTACAATAATCAGGTAATTCAGTAGTAAACCAGGGCTTATTTTTTTATAATTTTGCATTAAAAAATAAAAAGATATTATGTTTTTAGACAAAGAAAAATTTTATGGTGAAGGATTAACTTATGATGATGTTTTGTTAGTCCCTGCATTTTCTGAAGTACTCCCTCGTAATGTTGATATAAGTACAAAGTTTACGAGAAATATTAAATTAAATATTCCAATTATTTCGGCTGCAATGGATACTGTTACAGAATATATTATGGCTATTGCAATAGCTCAGGAAGGAGGTATAGGAGTATTGCATAAAAATATGTCAATAGAGGAGCAGGCAAATCAGGTAAAAAAAGTTAAAAGAGCGGAAAATGGCATGATTCTTAATCCAATAACTTTAAATAAAGATGCCCTGGTTATTGATGCTCTTAACATAATGAAAGAATATAAAATAGGAGGCATACCTGTTGTAGATAAAGACAATAAGCTTACGGGAATAGTTACAAACAGGGACTTACGTTTTGAGCGTAATCTTAACAGGCCTGTTGCTGAAGTAATGACAAAAGAAAATATTATTACAACAACAGAATTCACAGATTTTGAAAAAGCTGCTGAAATTTTACAACAATATAAAATTGAAAAACTGCCTGTTGTTGATGAGAATAATAATTTGATAGGATTAATAACATATAGAGACATAATAAAAATTAAAGAGAGGCCAAATGCATGTAAAGATAGTATGGGAAGATTAAGAGTAGCAGCAGCAGTGGGTATTTCTGCTGACACTATGGACAGGGTAGATGCCTTAGTTGAAAACGGCGTTGATGCCATTGTTGTTGATACTGCGCATGGTCATTCAAAAACTGTCATTGAGACTGCAAAAAAAATAAGACAAAAATATCCTGAAATTGATTTAATTGTTGGAAATATTGCCACTGAGGAGGCTGCTAAGGATTTGTTAAAAGTTGATGTTGATGCTGTAAAAGTAGGTGTCGGACCCGGGTCAATTTGTACTACGAGAATTATTGCCGGCATTGGCATCCCACAGTTGACAGCAATATATAATGTTACAAAAGCTTTAAAAGGCACTAACATTCCTGTTATAGCTGACGGAGGTATAAGATATACAGGTGATATTGTAAAAGCAATAGCAGCAGGGGCTCATTCTATAATGGCAGGTTCTTTGTTAGCCGGTGTTGAAGAATCGCCGGGCGAAACAATTATTTACGAAGGAAGAAAATACAAAACCTATCGTGGTATGGGTTCAATTGAGGCAATGCAAAAAGGTTCCAAAGATAGATATTTCCAGGATACTCAGGATGATATTAAAAAATTAGTGCCTGAAGGTATTGTTGGAAGGGTTCCTTACAAAGGTACTCTTTCTGAAGTAATCTATCAAATGGTTGGAGGTTTAAGAGCAGGAATGGGTTATACGGGTTCTAAAAATATAGAAGATTTACAAAAAGCTAAATTTATAAAAATCACTTCTGCAGGTGTTACAGAAAGCCATCCTCATGATGTCTTTATCACACGTGAGTCTCCAAATTACAGCAGATAAAACTTGATAAAATATTAAAGCTTCGATCAATAATGTGATAATGGTTTAATGAAACCTAGATGTAGAAAAAGAATACCTTGTCTTTATAATTTTTCATTATATAATCATTCCCTTATTTACTCTGTAGAATAGCATATCAGAGCGAAGCCTATCAGGGGTCCGAATAAATCTAAATTTTCATTGGTTATAGCCTGCCTCGACACCTCTGGGGATGTTTTATAAATTTATAGAATAATAAGTTCAGATTTCCTGACCCTTTATTTGCAACAAATTGATGGACAGTAAGTTATA
>CAYNBX010000167.1:0-4658 GCA_964395505.1 uncultured Bacteroidales bacterium
TTGAAAAAATATTCTGCCAAAAATAACGCGAATATTACTGATAAGATACTAAATATGATTGAAAAGTCATAAAAAAAATATTAAATACAGGAATGTCTCTTTTAATATGTTTTCCAATTTAGACAAATCCGATTGATATAAAATGCCCTGAATGTGCATAAGGTGAATAACTGCTGATGTAATCATAGGTAAAAATATCAATACAAATTGCAACTCTGAAAGTGTTGAACAACGAGCTTACGCTTTATGAATTTAATAGAATTAGCAATTCTAATCTTTTGGCTTTTTTTAATAATATTTTAATCGTCAATAATTTTAATATAAATTTGCAGTAATATTTTAAATAATAAAGGTTTTGCATAATTTTTTGGAATTTAGATATTTCAAAATTTATGAAAATATTATTCTTTTGTATTTGATAATTAATATGATTGATCCTAAAAATATTTCAATAAAATATTATGATTATGACCTGGCTCGTGAAAAAATTGCTCAATTTCCTACAGAGCAAAGAGACAAATCAAAATTACTTATTTATCAAAAAGGTATTATACAAGAAAGTCATTTTTATCGTATTCCATATTATATCCCTGATAATAGTTTAATGATTTTTAATAATACAAAAGTTATATCTGCGAGGATTACATTTCATAAAGAGACAGGAGCTAAGATTGAGATATTTTGTTTGGAGCCTATTGCCCCTCATTCGGAGATTAGACTTGCTTTTCAGCAAAAAACTTATGCAGTGTGGAAATGTTTTATTGGAAATTCAAGAAGGTGGAAAAGCGGAAAATTATCAAAAACAATTGAGCATAAAGGTCGTAAATATATTCTTTATGCCGAGAGAATTCAGAGACAGGGAAATGCATCTTTAGTTGAATTTACATGGCAACCTGAAGATACTATGTTTTCTGAAATTATGGATATATCTGGTAGTGTGCCTTTACCACCTTACATTAATCGTGATGCTGTTGAAATTGATAAAAAACGTTATCAGACTGTTTATGCAAAACATGAAGGTTCTGTTGCAGCTCCTACTGCTGGCTTACATTTTACTGATAATATATTGAGAGAGTTGAAAGTAAAAGGAATACAAAACGAAAATATCATTCTGCATGTTGGAGCTGGTACTTTTAAACCTGTTAGCACAGAAAAATTGAAGGACCACGAAATGCATGCTGAACATGTTATTATTGACAGGAAAACAATTCTAAATATTATTAATAAGGCGCAGCATAAGATTATTTCTGTTGGCACAACTACTGTTCGTGCTGTGGAAAGTCTTTATTGGTTTGGAGTAAAATTAATAATTGACAAATCGCATATTCAGGAATTTAATATAAAACAGTGGGATCCTTATCAGGAAAAATATAATATTGGAATTTCATCAAATGATTCATTACAAGCAGTGATTGATTTTATGGATGAAAATTCTTTAGAAACTCTGAGCGGCATTACACGGTTGATTATTGCTCCTAATTATAAGTTTAGAATTACCGAAGGGATTATTTCAAATTTTCATCAACCTAAAAGCACTTTGTTATTGCTTATTGCAGCTTTTATTGGTGATGACTGGAAAAAAATTTATGATTATGCTTTATCACATAATTTTAGATTTTTGAGTTACGGTGATAGCTGCCTTTTACTTCCATGAAAGGAATATAAGTTTAAAGTCAGTTTTTGAATCTCTTAAAAAGAGACCATTTAAAAAATGTAAAATTTAAGAAAAAAAAACGTTGATACTGTTATACAAGTTGTTTTGTGTATTATTAAGCCCTGTCTTAAGTCATGGCTTAATAAGAACTTAAGAATCAGTATAACTGTTTTTACCAGTTTCCATAATCTTTAAATTGAACCAATAAAATCTTATTACAATCCAATTTTTGATTTACTCAATTTTCAATCAAAATTTGTTTGTAGCTTTGCTATATTATGATACTTATTCTTACAGGTAATCAGGGTGTTGGTAAAACAACATTTTTAGAAGAATTAATAAAGATTTTGAGATATAAAAGTATTTCAGTTGGCGGCATCTTATCAAAAGGATATTGGAAAGATAATGAACGTGATAGTTTTGATATTGTAAATATTAAAACAGGGCAAAGTGTACTTTTATGTGATAAAATTTATTCTGAAGATAGTATAAAATTCAAGGATTTTTATTTTAAACATAGAGGAATTCATTTTGGTGAAAAAGCATTGGATAAATCAAATTTTAGAAGTAAAGACATAGTAGCTATTGATGAGATAGGAGGTTTTGAATTGGAAGATAAGGGCTGGTCAAAAAAAATTAATGACCTGATGAAGACAAAAAAACTTAATATGATTTGGGTTGTTAGAAAGTGTTTTGTGGAACTGGTAATTAAAAAGTGGAATGTTATTAAGCCGGTAATTTGGGATGTTGAAAAACAAGATGTTAATAAAATTGCAAAAGAAATAATCAGGATAAATAAAAAGCTAAAATAAATCATTTAAATAAAGTAAATAAAAAAAATATTGATAAAATTTGAGCAATATTATATTAATGAATAATGATATTACAAATATAAACAATAAATGTTCAGGACAGTTAAATGAAGTTTGGTTAAAAGCAGCTATTGTTGGAGGTTCCTGGGCAGCAATTGAGATAATTATTGGGAGTTTTTTGCATAATCTTCGCATACCTTTTTCAGGTTCTTTACTCTCTGCTTTTGCTGTTATATTAATGGTGTCATTTTCATTAAAATGGAAGATTAAGGGTTTAATATGGAGAGCAGGTTTGATTTGTGCTTTAATGAAATCAATTTCACCAAGTGCAATATTATTAGGTCCTATGCTATGTATATTTTTAGAAGCTTTATTTATGGAATTGGCAATCTCGGTTTTTGGAAATAAATGGCTGGCTTATATTTTTGGTGGTGCATTAAGTATGCTTTCAACTCTAACTTATAAGAGCATTGCAATTTTAGTTTTATATGGTTTTAATATTGTAACTCTTTTTGAAAAGATTTTCTATTTTGCCTCTAATAAATTAAATGTTCAAAATTCAAATCCCTGGCTTTTAGTTCTATTACTTATTATTGTTTATGCTTTAATTGGAATAATTGCTGCCTTTATAGGCATTGCTATTGGCAAGAAATCTCAAACTAAACAAACATTACATAAAAAATATGATGTTGAACTTGTTTCTAATAAACAACCTTTTCAGATAAATAAAGAGCAGAAATTTTTTGTGATGTTATTATTTTCACATTTAATAATTATCATACTTACTTTGTTTTTGTTAAATCATATAAACCTTTATTCAAACATATTATTGGTTACTCTTTATGTAACATTTTGTATATCTCATTATAAAGGAGCATTCAAAAGATTGAAAAAGCCAATGTTCTGGCTTCAGATTTTCTTAATCACCATTTTAGCAGCTTTATTTTGGAATGGCTTTAATTTTACAAGCGGAAGTATAGATCCACAAGGTTTAATCATTGGCTTAAAAATGAATCTAAGAGCGATATTGGTTGTCATAGGATTTTCATCTTTAAGCGTAGAACTGAGAAATCCTGTAATTAAAGATTTACTTTTTCGAAAAGGATTTCAAAATATTTATTTATCTTTAAGTTTATCTTTTAATGCTTTACCTGTGATGATGACTGGTATTCCAAAACCAAAATGTTTCTTAATTAGTCCGATTAAATCAATATCAAGTATTATTCTTTATGCTGATGAATGGCTTATGCTTATTGAAAAATCTAATATTGATAAAGACAATCTAATAATGAATAGAAAAAATTAATGTATAAGCAAATGCGAGATAAGAATAAAAAAAATGATTATGCCGGACAAGAAAAGACTTTTTGGCAGCATCTTGAAGAATTGAGGTGGAATCTTATACGCTCTATAATTGTTGTATTGTTATTTTCTATTATTGCCTTTTTAAATCGTAAAATTATTTTTGACCAAATTATTTTAGCCCCAAAAGATTCTGAGTTCATAACCTATCATTTACTTTGTAAATTAGGCGAAATTTTATCTTTGAAATCATTATGTATAAACGCATCATCATTAAAAATTATTAATATCAGTTTGTCAGGTCAGTTTATGACGCATGTTTACGTATCAATTGTAATTGGATTAATACTGGCAGCTCCTTATATTATATGGGAAATATGGCGTTTCATAAAACCTGCACTTAAAGAAAACGAAAAAAAATATTCTAAAAGTTTTGTTCTCATTACATCTTCTCTTTTTCTGACTGGAATATTATTTAGTTATTTTTTGATTGTACCATTCACAATAAGATTTTTAGGTACTTATCATGTAAGCAGTTTTGTACAAAATACAATATCATTAAAATCATATATCAATACTGTTGTCTCACTTACTTTCGCTGTTGGTTTGGTTTTTGAGCTGCCTGTTCTTGTATATTTTCTAACTGAAGTTGGTATGCTTACGCCTTCTTTTATGAGGAAAAACCGTAAATATATGTTTATTTTGATATTGATTTTAGCAGCGATTATCACTCCCCCTGATGCCTTTAGTCAGATAATGCTTAGTATCCCTTTGGTATTGCTTTATGAATGGAGTATTCATATATCAAAAAGAGTTGTGATTAAAAAAAACAAATTGCAGAATTGAGCATTTTTGTTTAACCCTATATTCGCAATAATGGTGTGCAGTGC
>CAYNBX010000168.1:0-4583 GCA_964395505.1 uncultured Bacteroidales bacterium
TTAATTTGAATATTACCTTATATCCGCAAACTAAATATTATGCAAAGCCTAACATAATGACATTGTTGGGAATGCTCGTTCAGTTCTTTTCTTCGTAACGAGGGCTGTGCCTGCGATGCTCTTCGCTGTTCTGCGTCAACACTGACACACATTTCAACTTTTCGCTGCTAAGTAATTTGCGGATTTAAAAGTATAAGAAAGGTTTTGAAAAAAGAATATTATTTTTTATATAGTTTTAAACTCAAAATTAATTTGATATTTTATTAAGTTTTTTTTAATGGAAAGCAGCCATAAGCAGTTCAATATCCTGAAAAGGGAGCTGGAAATACTCGCTTATATATTTATTTGTAAGAATGCCATTGTATAAATAAACGCCTTTTCGTACACCGCTGTCATTTTTTAGCATATTTTCAACACCTCCTTGTTCGCCTATTTTTAATATTATAGGTGCAAAGAAATTGCTAAGTGCATAAGATGCAGTATGCGGCACTTTTGATGGGATATTAGGCACGCAATAATGAGTAACATCATATTTTTTAAAAACAGGATTTGAATGATTTGTGATATGAGAAGTTTCAAAACATCCACCCTGGTCAATGCTCACATCAATAATAACAGAGCCATATTTCATTTGTCTAACCATATCTTCAGTAACTATGCAAGGTGTTCTGCCTTCAGACGTGTGCAAAGCTCCTATAGCAACATCAGCAGTCTTTAATGCTTTTAGCAAGACCATAGGTTGAATTATTGATGTAAACACTCTAGTATTCAGATTGTTTTGCAATCTTCTAAGTTTATAAATAGAGTTGTCAAACACTTTAACTAAGGCTCCTAAACCAATAGCAGCACGTGCAGCAAATTCACCAACTGTACCGGCACCTAATATTACAACTTCAGTTGGAGTAACTCCTGAAAAACCACCTAAGATTTTTCCCTTACCATATTTTGGATTACTCAAATATTCAGCAGCAATGAGAATTGAAGTGCTTCCTGCAATCTCGCTCATAGAGCGTTTAACAGGAAAAGAATTTGTCTTATCTTTTATTTGTTCAAAAGCAATAGCAGTCTTTTTTTTGGAAATAAGCTTTTGAAAATATCCCCTTTTTTTATCTGTAAGATTTAATGACGAGATGATAGTTTGTTTTGTGTTTTTTAATAAATCAATTTCATCAAGAGTACAAGGAGCAACTTTAAGAATAATATCTGCCTTATAAACTTCTTCAGGGCTGTAAACGATTTTCCCTCCAGCTTTTATAAACTCATTGTCAGGAAAATGAGCTGCCTTTCCTGCCTCAGACTCTACTAATATTTTATGTCCATTAGCTACTAAAAGTCCAACTGCCTGAGGAACCAATGCAATACGTCTTTCTTGAGAAGATTTTTCCTTTGGCACACCAATAGTTAGACTGCTCTTTTGTTTACCTTTTTCTAACATTTCCTCCTGAGGCATGTATTTTTCTGCATGAGAAAACTTTATAACATTATTATTTTCTACATTCATAATGAGATATGATTAATCTAAATTTGAAAATTGAAATTTCAAAGTTAAGAAAATACATTTAAAATAAAAAATAATTTATGAGTGCAATATAAAATCTAATAAATTTGAAATTCAAGACATTTACTACCTTAGAGATAAAAAAATGATATTATGGCTCTGTGTAATAATAAATATAAGTATTAAACACCTTCTATCTCTAACTGGTTAAGCTTAATAGGACAGAGTTTTACGCCTGGAGTTTAAATAATTGGTAAATATTAAAGCAAGAGTGTTTACGTACTTATAAAAATTATGAAAACTTTTAAAACAGTTATATTAGTTCTTTAGTTCTTATTAACCCCTGACTTGTGTCAGGGGTTAATAAGACACAATATAATTTGAATAAACGTTTCAACGGTTTTTTATAATATTTTTTTTAATAGTGCTCATTAATTAGGTAAAATTTCTATAGGTTAAAATTTTATCGTTCTGCTGTCTTTTGTTTTATCTTTTTCTATTTTAACGCAAACAAAATTTTCAGCTAAGAGGTTTCCAATTTTTTCAGGCCATTCTATTAAGCAGTAAGAATTACTATAAAAATAATCCTCATATCCTATATCCAGAACCTCATTAATATCTTTTATGCGAAAAAAATCAAAATGAAAAACAGATTCATTATCAGAAGTTTTATATTCATTAATAATTGAAAATGATGGGCTGTTAACAATATCCTTTACTTTAAGAATTTTACAGATAGCTTTAATAAATGTTGTTTTTCCTGCTCCCAATTCGCCATAAAAGGCAAAAATTCTTTTATCAGGAAAAGTATTTAACAGCTTTTCAGCAGCAAAATCAAGATCATCAACAGTTTTACACAAGATTTTTTGAGTCATCTTTAAATTTAAGATTGTTTTTTTATCTTAAAAATTTATTTTGCATTTAAAGTGATTATAGGTATCATCATTTCTTCAATAGATAATCCTCCATGCTGAAAAGTATTTTTGTAATAGTTAACATAATAATTATAATTATTAGGGTAAGCAAAGAAATCATTTTTTTCTGCAAAGATAAATGATGAGCTTAAATAAATTTTGGGTAAATAAGCCTTAGCAGGATCACGAACTTCAAAAACATCTTTTTTGTTATATTTAAGACTTTTACCTGTTTTATATCTGAGGTTAGCACTAGTATTTCTGTCGCCTAAAACTCTAACAGGATTATTAACTTTAACTGAGCCATGGTCAGTTGTGATAATCAGGTTTGCCCTTTTTTCAGCAATAAATTTAATAATATCAAATAAGGTAGAATGTTCAAACCAGGAAATTGTTAATGAGCGGTAAGCTGACTCATCATCAGCAAGTTCTCGTATTATTTCTATTTCAGTGCGTGCATGAGAAAGCATATCTACAAAATTATAGACAATAACATTTAATTTATTGTTCATTAAGTTTGGTAAAGATTCTACTAATTTTTTGCCAACATTTAAGTTAAGAATTTTTGCGTAATGATATTTGATGTCTTTGCCAAAACGTTTTAACTGTTCTTCAAGCAGTTGTTTTTCAAATTGATTTTTTTTGCCTTCCTCATTTTCATTAAGCCAGTATTCTGGATATTTTTTTTCTATTTCTACAGGCAATAAGCCTGCAAATAAAGCATTCCTTGCATATTGTGTCGTAGTTGGTAATATACTGTAATATATACCATCATCTTCAACTCTAAAATATTCTTCAATAATAGGTTGTAAAGCTTTCCATTGATCATATCTAAAATTATCTATGACAATAAGAAATAAAGGTACTTTTGAATCTAAATGAGGAAACACTTTCTTCTTCAGCAATGTATGTGACAAAACAGGACTATTATCTGATTTTCCATTTAACCAATTAATATAATTATTTTCAATAAATTTTGAAAAGATATTGTTTGCTTCTTCCTTTTGCATCTTCAATATTTCTATCATGTTTTGGTCATTTGATTTCTCGAGCTCCAGTTCCCAGTAAGTTAATTTTTTATATATATTAACCCATTCCTTGTAATTCAAATTCCCTGTTATCATTGTACCTATATTTCTAAATTCTTGCTGATAAGCATGAGTAGTTTTCTCGCTAATTAATTTTTTATTTTCAAGAGTTTTCTTTAAACAAAGAAGTATTTGATTGGGATTTACAGGTTTTATCAGATAATCAGATATATTTGAACCAATAGCATCTTCCATAATAGTCTCTTCTTCGCTTTTAGTTATCATAACAACAGGTAGATTTGGATAACTGTTTTTTATAAGTGTTAGAGTTTCTATTCCTGATAAGCCCGGCATTTGTTCGTCAAGGAAAACAATATCAAAGCTATGTGTTTTCAATATATCTAATACCTCGTCTCCACTATTAGTTGTCCAAACATTATAACCTTTTCGTTTTAGAAAAAGAATATGTGGCTTTAATAAATCTATTTCATCATCAACCCATAATATATTTATTTTTCCCATAATTTATTTTCTTGATAATTATTAAAAACCTGCAATAAGCAAATTGAATATATTTATTTAAATTAACGTAAAACCAATAATTTTTATTTTAGTATTTCAATTTATGTAAATTTTTTATTGATTTTATGTTTTGATGAATTTCATTAACTCGATTTTTTTATACAAAAACAGCCGTCCCATAGAATAATGGGAAGATGATGGGGGAATGGATGATTGGGTAATTGATTGAGTAATTTAAAAAATCCTCCGGGTTTTTAAAATTTGGAGAATTTATATCACTCATTTCTCATAGCTCATAGATTTTAAATAGTTAGTTGTTACCTTTTCTTCTTTTTTACTTTAGTATTTTATATTTAATACCTTTACAACCAAATACACTCTTTTCCACACTAAAGCTCCCTTACTGAATTAGGTAATACTTTTGACAGCTCTTGTTTTCAAATTAAATTAACTAATTTTTTAAGTCTTATCATTAAATTTTCTAATAATTATAGATTTATGAAATTAAAAAAATAAAATTATATTTGCAGATAATTCGTTTCCATAATAAAAACTGTATATTTACTAACAAACTAAACAGATGAAACATCCATTACCAAAGGGAATTTAGATTTTGGATTT
>CAYNBX010000169.1:0-4565 GCA_964395505.1 uncultured Bacteroidales bacterium
TGAATTTAGATTTAAGATTTTAAAGTTTCAATAAAAAATAAGGAATAAAAAGAATTATTTGTTTTTATAAAGAATTTTTTATCTTCTCTAAGTCCCTTGCCTGCGAGCAGGAGGAGACTTTCTGTAGTTTTTTATATTCAAATTTAAAATTAATTATTTCAAGATGTAAGCTATAAACTTTTTTTACTTTAGCCTTTAGCCTTTTACTCCCTCTAAATCTACCTTCCGTAAAATTGGAACAAGTCCTGTGTAATTACTTTGTACCACTTTGCGGATTACATAGGCTAAGCTCTGCGAGTAAGGAGGAAACTTCTTCGAAGCACTTTTCATAATCCTATATAGGGGGTAAAAACAATAATAATTCAAATTAAACTGTAACTTTTTCTTCAACCCTCTTTCCAAAGCTAATAATTATTAAATACATTATTATTGTTCCTAAAGGAAATAAAATATATGGTGAAACTCCATAAGCAGCAGGTATAGTACCAAAAATTATTGAAACAGCAGCAACTGTTAGCGCATAAGGCAGCTGTGTTCTAACATGTTCAATATGATTGCACGAACTTGCTAGAGAACTAAGGATAGTTGTATCAGAAATTGGAGAACAATGGTCTCCAAATACTGAGCCGGCTAAAATTGAAGAAACAACATTATAAAAAATTGTTATGGATTCATTATAGTTCATTCCATAATTTTTAGAAATCAACCAGGATACAGGTAATATTAATGGATATAAAATTGCCATTGTGCCCCACGATGAACCCGTTGAAAAGGAGATCAAGCCGGCCAAGATAAATGTCAATGCAGGGACAAGAAACGGAGTAATATTTGTACTGATTAAAATATTAGACATAAAATCTGCTGTGTGCATTTTTTGGGTGATTAATGCTAAAGACCATGCTAAAACAAGAATCAATATAGCATTAAGCATTGTTTTAAAACCATATATTAAACTCTCTATGCTCTGTTTTAATGTAAGTATTTTTTGACTAACAGTTAACAAAACAGCAACAAGAACCCCCAATAAAGAAGACCATAGTAAAGATTTATAAGAATCTGAGTTACCTATAATGATTGAAAGTTTTGTTGAAAGAGTTAAGTTTTCATTGTTCCAGGTAACAGTGTCCCAACCTGTATATAATAATCCTATAAAAGTTCCTAATATAACTATCAAAACGGGTATTGCTGCATTAAACCATCTATCTTTTATTTTATCAGAAATTTCAAGCTCATTTATTTTATTTGATAAAGTATTTGAAAGATTAGGTTTTACAATTTTGTTAGATTTGCGAGCTTTTCTTTCAGCAGTTAACATTGGACCATAGTCACGTTTTTTCAACACGAGTATTAAAATAAATATCAGGGTAAAGATAGGATAAAAACGTGTACTTAATGAATTTATAAAAACGCTGTATGCGCTTTCATGAATCCCAATTGATGTAATACCATCCTGGATATAGCTTAGTTCCACACCTATCCAGGTTGTTATAAGAGCTAAAGCAGCCACTGGCGCTGCTGTGGAGTCAACTATATAGCTTAACTTTTCACGTGATATCTTTAATTTATCTGCAACAGGACGCATAGTATTACCAACTACCAGAGTATTTGCATAATCATCAAAGAAAATCACAATTCCCAATAACCATGTTATCAATTGCCCCGTTACTGCATTTTTTGCAAAACGTGAAAGGAAATTCACTATTCCCTTCATCCCGCCATTGCTCGTAATTAAATTAACCATTGCTCCTATTAGCATTGAAAAAATAATAATTGATAAATGACTTTTATTGCTTAATGACTCAAGAATATAAGTATCAACAATAGCAAATATTCCTTTAAATATAGCAATAAAAAAAGATGAGCCCTGGTAGAAATATATAGTTGTTGTGCCTACTAAAATGCCAATAAATAATGCTGTAAAGACTTCTTTAAACAGCAGAGCCATAATAATTGCAATCAATGGAGGTAAAATTGATAACCAAAGAGGTATCGGGTTTATAATTTGTGAAAAGTAATAATTATCAACTTTTATTGTAATTATTCCTCTGGAAGGAAATTTGTAATGGAAAGATGCTGCACCATTACTAACTTTTAATTTTTTTAAATTATTATTAACTAAAACATTTATCTCCTTGCCATTATAATATTTTATTTGTTCAGGATTATTTAAAACAAGCCTGATGTTAGTTTCAATATTTTGAACAATAATTTTTGGGAATTCAATATTTATATCTTTTGATGAAAGGTCATTTTTTAAAGAACTAGTGTGATTTACGGAAGTTTTATAAGCTTTTACCTGAATTGAAATAAAGGTAATAAACAATAAATTAAATAACAAAAACTTGAGGAGGTATTTCATTAAGACATATTATTAAAACATTCCATAAAAATAGGGAAGTAAATTTAATTTGGCAATTTTTTATTAATTTTTTTTATATTTATCAGACAACATATTTTTAGCAGTTTCAACAATACCTTCTGTATCAAAACCACATTCTTTACGAAGTTCAAGCTGTGTACCCTGTTCAATAAAACGGTCGGGGATACCTAATTTTTTAACAATAGAAGAGTAATTATTATGAACCATAAAATTTATGACAGCGCTTCCCATTCCGCCAATAATTGAACCATCTTCAACAGTTATTATTTTTTTAAATTTTTTAAATATTTTATGAAGCAATTCTTCATCAATAGGTTTTAGATAGCGTAAATCATAATGAGCAACATTAAATCCTTGATTTTCTAAAATCTGGCAAGCTTTAACAGCAAAATTACCAACATGGCCAATAGATATTATTGCAAGGTCTTTGCCTGATTTTATCAATCTTCCTTTCCCTGGTTTAAGTTTTTTAAAAGGTTTCCTCCAGTTTTTCATTACACCTCTGCCTCTCGGATAACGAATAGAAAAAGGACCCGCATCATCTAATTGAGCAGTGTACATCATATTTCTGAGTTCTTCTTCGTTCATAGGAGCTGCAATTGTCATATTTGGTATAGCATTTAAATAAGCAAGGTCAAAAGCACCGTGATGAGTTGCTCCGTCTTGTCCCACTAATCCGCTGCGGTCTAAGCAAAAAACAACATGTAATTTCTGAAGTGCCACATCGTGTATGAGCTGATCATAAGCTCTTTGCATAAAAGTAGAATAAATATTGCAAAAAGGTATTAACCCCTGTGATGCTAAGCCGGCTGAAAAAGTAACGGCATGTTGTTCTGCAATGCCTACATCAAATGCTCTATCAGGCATTTTTTTCATCATAAGGTTTAATGAGCAGCCCGTTGGCATAGCTGGCGTAACACCAACAATTTTTTTATTTTTCTCTGCAAGTTCAATAATGGTTTCACCAAAAACGGTTTGATATTTTGGAGGTGAGCCATTTGGATTAGTGACTTCAATAATTTCACCTGTTTTTTTATTAAAGACACCAGGACTATGAAATTTTGTCTGTTCTTTTTCAGCTCTTGGAAATCCTTTACCTTTTACTGTGATACAATGCAGCAATTTAGGACCTGGAATATCTTTAATATCTTTAAGTAGTTTTATAAGATATATTACATTATTACCATCAATAGGGCCAAAATATCTAAAATTAAAAGATTCAAAAAGATTACTTTTTTTTAATAAGGTATGTTTTACAGCATTACTTAATTGTTTGGCAATAGCTTGAGTATTATGTCCGTATTTACTTGTTCTTCCTAAAAAATCCCACACCTTATTTTTAACCCTGTTATAAGTTTTAGATGTAGTTATTTTAATTAAAGAATCTTTTAAAGCTCCAGTATTTTTATCAATAGCGATGCCATTATCATTTAAAATAACAAGTATATTTGTCTTAGAAGCACCAGCATTATTAAGTGCTTCCATAGCCATACCGCCAGTCAAAGCTCCATCTCCAATAACAGCCACATGATGTCTGTCTTTTTCCCCTTTAAGTTTTGAAGCGACTGCCATACCAAGAACTGCTGAAATGGAAGTAGAAGAATGGCCAACTCCAAAAGCATCATACTCACTTTCACTCATTTTAGGAAAGCCACTTAAACCTTTGTAAACACGATTGGTATAAAACATATCCCTTCTGCCGGTTAAAATTTTATGAGCATAAGCCTGATGCCCCACATCCCAAACCAATTTATCATAAGGGGTTTTAAAAACATAATGCAAGGCAACAGCTAACTCAACTGCACCTAAACTAGCACCCAAATGCCCGGGATTTGTAGAGATTATATCAATAATATATTCTCTTATCTCATCACATAGTTGGGGCAATTTTTCTTCATTTAGTTTTCTTAAATCTGAAGGGAAATCAATAGTTGATAATAATTTTCCGGCTTTTGCTGACATCTTTTAAAAAGTCTTTTTATTTTTTTGCAAATTTATAAATTTATCAATCTATATAAAACTATTTTATAGAAGTTTTGTACTTTATAGAAGTTTTGACATAGAAAGAAATTAATTTGAATTTTGTATCAGGAAATACTGTTTGTGTCTTATCATAAATTGATTAAAGCTGCTTTTAATAGAAATAATGCTAATATTTAGTGCTTGAGAGGAAACTATAAAATAT
>CAYNBX010000170.1:0-4523 GCA_964395505.1 uncultured Bacteroidales bacterium
AAATAAAATTTGCAAATGATTATTCTTTAAATTAAATTTGCACTTTAATGTTAAAAAATGTTAAATAAATTTTTTATTTAAAAAAATTTTATATATTTGCTACAATAAAAAAAATATAACCATTAAGTATAGGAGGGGCATTATCGAATAAATATTTACTTTTATTATCCATATTAACATAATAAAAAAAGAAAGGTCATATAATGAAAGACCAATTAATTAGTGATCAGGAGTTAATTAGTAAATATTTAAAAGGTAATGAATCAAGTTTAGAAGAACTTATCAATCGCCATAAAAATAGAATATTTGCATATATCCTTATGGTAGTCAAGGATAAACAATTAGCTGATGATATTTTTCAAGATACTTTTATTAAAGTAATCAATAAACTTCATTCAGGTTCTTACAAAGAAGAAGGTAAATTCATTCAATGGGTGATGCGTATTGCTCACAATTTGATTATCGATTATTTCAGAAAATCAAAGAGGATTCCTGTTGTTGATAATAAAAATGAAAATTTTGATATATTCAATACTATTAAGTTTACTGATAAATCCATTGAAGATAAAATGATAACAGATCAAATTCATAAAGATGTTAGAAATTTAATAGAATTTTTACCTCCTGAACAAAAAGAAGTGTTATTTATGCGTCATTATTATGATATGAGTTTTAAAGATATTGCCGAACAAACTGACGTCAGTATAAATACAGCACTTGGAAGAATGCGTTATGCCTTAATAAATCTTCGTAAATTGATAAATGAAAAAGAAATAGTTTTAACTGCTTAATTATAAGAATTTTATATCTAATGAGTTTTTAAGAGTAAAATTTATTGTCTTTTTGCTGTTAATCAATTCATTATTATTTTCTTAATTGTATGTTAATTTATTTTATCTTTTAAATGTAATATTTTATAAATTATTTACGTTAGCTATGTATTAAAATATTTATTAATTAATACATTAGCTTATGAAAAAAAATGATACTATTAAAGATTTAATTGATTTTGCTATAAATGAAAAACAGTACATTGAAAAGTATAATAATAAGGAATTTTCTCCAAGCAAAAAAACTATAAACTTTATTTTAAATTATTCAAAAGTTTTATCTGTAGTAAAATCAAGGTTTGCTGGTAAAATAAATTTTATTATGAATTAATTTTAAAGCTTATCATTCTTATAAGTCCCAAATTTTATGGGACTTTTTTTATCTCAATAATAAATTTAAATAATATGAAACTCTACTTAATTTCTTTTGAATATTCACAATGTCTTCATAATTAACTATATTAAAATTGTTTTTATTTTTATTTGTTTTTTTATTTATAATAAAATTAAATATCCAGGAATGTTTTAGTATTTTTTGAACATTATATTTTAATTTTAGTTCTTTCCACAATTTATTATAGATATTATAATCATATTGCTTCATAAAATCAGAAGAAAAATTATTATTCTCAAAACATTGTGTTATATGTTTAGCTGCAATTACCCCACTTATCATAGCATTGCTTATCCCCTCACCAGTAAAAGGGTCAACTAAAGATGCAGCATCGCCCAAAAGCAGAAACCTATTACCTGAAATATTTCTTTTTTTAGAACATAGGGGTATATCATATCCTTGTATATTATTTAATCTTCTTGCATTCTTGAATCTTGGCGATATGGAAGGATGATTTTCAATGATGTCTATTAATTTTTCTTTAAGGTTGATTTTCTTCTTAATAATAGTATCATAAAGCATCCCTAACCCAACATTAACCTTATTATCAGAAAAAGGGAATATCCAGAAATAACCTGGTAATAATTCTTTTAAAAAATGAAGCTCAATAAAATTATCAGGATGCATATCACTAACATTTTCATAATAAACTCTTAATCCTAAAACATAATGTTTCTTAAAAATTATTCTGTTTGCTGTTTTTTTTGAAATAATTGAATGTGCACCATCAGCACCTACAACTAATTTTCCTTTTATATTTTGATTTTTACTTTTAACTATAACATTATCATCAGAGATTATTACATCATTAACCTTAAAATTTTCAAAAACAGTAATGTTTTGATATTTTTTCAAATGTTCAAATAAAAAATTATCAAAATCAATTCTCTTACAAACATATCCAGGTGGAGCAATTTTATTTTTGTCTTTGTGATTTAAAAATGATACATTAACATATTTTAAATTTGGTGCAACAATTTTTATGCCCCAGGAACCTGTCTTATTACTTAATTTCTTAAAATCATCGAAAATATTATAAGGAAATTTTTTTAATACATTTATAACATCACCACTTAATCCGTCGCCGCAAATCTTATCTCTTGGGAAAATTGCTTTATCTATTACAGCTATCTTCAGTCCTGTATTTGCCAGATTTATTGCGCAGCTACTTCCACTTGGGCCCGCACCTACAATAATAACATCAAATTTTAAATAATCCATTTTTATTGTATTAGTTTTAAATTTTATGTAAAGTTAATATTTTTTATTCTCAATAAAATAATTGAATTAATTTTGATGAAATTTTAAAATATAATGATGAAAAAACAAGAACGTTATAAATTATTTTTAGAATATTTTACTAATAAAAAACCTGTTGCTAAAACTGAATTAAAATATTCCAATACTTATGAATTGCTTGTTGCAGTCATTATATCAGCTCAATGTACAGATAAAAGAGTTAATATTATTACACCTTCACTGTTTAAACGTTTTCCTGATGCAAATACACTTGCAAAAGCAAATGTTAATGAGGTATTTGAAAGCATTAAGAGTTGTTCCTTTCCAAACAATAAAACAAAATATTTAATTGGAATGGCAAAAATGCTTGTAGAAAAATATAATAACGTTGTACCTTCAGAAGTTGAAGAGCTGCAGAAACTGCCAGGGGTTGGCAGAAAAACTGCTAATGTAGTTGCCTCTGTAATTTTTAACAAAGCTGTTATGCCAGTTGACACACATGTTTTTAGAGTTTCTGCTAGATTAGGACTAACAACAAATGCCAAAACCCCTCTGGAAGCTGAAAAACAATTGGAAAAAAATATCCCTGACGATAAAATTCCAATTGCTCATCACTGGCTTATTTTACATGGAAGATATATTTGCCAGGCACGCAAACCCAAATGTGAGCAATGCGGCTTGAAAGACTTTTGCAATTATTATAAAAAACGAAATAAATAAGTGATTTTTTATCTCATAATAATTCTTATTTAACTTATAATTATTTTTAATTAATTTTGTAATAAATTAGTTTATACTAAGAATCTATTTTTTAGTATAAAAAAATATAAATAATTTAAATACAAACAATTATGGCAAATGCGAAAAAAGAGGATAAAGATATTAACGGCAAGCTTAAAGCCTTACAACTTACATTAGATAAGATAGAAAAATCTTATGGTAAAGGCACAATAATGAAATTAGGCGATGGTGCAGTAGAAAATATTGACTCAATATCAACAGGTTCAATAGGTTTAGATGCTGCTTTGGGAGTTGGTGGTTTACCCAAAGGAAGAGTTGTAGAAATATTTGGACCTGAATCTTCAGGAAAAACAACTTTGGCAATTCATGCTATTGCTGAGGCTCAAAAAAAAGGAGGAATAGCAGCTTTTATTGATGCAGAACATGCTTTTGACATATCTTATGCTCAAAAATTAGGAGTTGACATAGAAAATTTATTGGTCTCTCAACCTGATAATGGAGAACAAGCATTAGAAATTACTGAAAACCTCATACGTTCCGGAGCCATAGATATTGTAGTTATTGATTCGGTTGCTGCTTTAACGCCAAAAGCAGAAATTGAAGGCGAAATGGGGGATTCAAAAATGGGCTTGCAAGCAAGGCTTATGTCACAAGCATTGCGAAAATTAACTTCTATAATTAATAAAACAGGTTGCTGCTGCATTTTTATTAATCAACTACGACAAAAAATTGGTATAATGTTTGGAAACCCTGAAACCACAACCGGAGGTAATGCTCTTAAATTTTATGCTTCAGCAAGATTGGATATCAGAAAAATTGGTCAAATTAAAGACGGAGATCATGTAGTGGGGAATAGAACAAGAGTAAAAGTTGTTAAAAATAAAGTTGCTCCTCCTTTTAGAAAAGCTGAATTTGATATAATCTATGGTAAAGGCATCTCTAAAATAGGCGAAATTATTGACATTGGAGTAGAACATAATATCATTAAAAAAAGTGGTTCCTGGTATAGCTATGAAAATACTAAACTTGGTCAAGGTAGAGATGCTGCTAAAAATTTATTGAATGATAATCCTGAACTTGCTGAGGAACTCGAAACTAAAGTTAGAGAATCTCTTAAGAAAAATAAATAAAACAATGAAACATCCCCCGAAATGTCGGAGCAGGCTATGACCAAAGGGAATTAAGATTTTAGATTTTGGATTTTAGATTTAATTTGGACAGGCCCTGTACATTTCACCCTGATATGCTTCGCTACAGGGTAAATTACAGGGTAAACAGGGGAATGATTATATAATGAAATTTGAAACTTTAAATTGTGA
>CAYNBX010000171.1:0-4518 GCA_964395505.1 uncultured Bacteroidales bacterium
GATTCAAACACTGACTTTATGGACGGACACTAAATAGTCTTTTGCAAGAAAACTTATATTTTTAAGAGTTTTCTTTCAGACACTTAATATTAAAGACAATAAAAATATAAATCTTAGCTGTAAGTAATCTGCTAACTTTCAACTTATTTTTTTGTATGCGAAATTTACTGACATTTTTATTAAAACACCATTTCTTTTTTTTATTTATATTCCTTGAAGCAATTGCCTTGCTGCTTATTGTTAATAATAACTATTATCAGCATACAACGCTAATTAATTCCACAAACCAATTTACTGGCTCAGTATTAAATACTTTTAATAATATTTGTGAATATCTTCATCTTAAGGAAACAAATCGTATTTTATCAGAAGAAAATGCCAAACTACATTCAATATCAAGTAATTCATATATTAAAACAGACACTAATACTTTTTTCAAAAAAGATATACTTTATAAGCAGCAATATCAATATATAGCTGCAAAAGTCATTAGTAATTCCACTAATAAACAAAATAATTATCTTATGTTGAATAAAGGGGCTGTTCACGGCATTGACAGGGATATGGGAGTTGTATGCCCAAAAGGTATTGTTGGAATTATTAAAGAAACTTCAAATAATTTTTCTTCTGTAATATCTATGCTGCATAAAGACGCAAAAATAAGTGCAAAAATTAAAAAAAATAATCAATTAGGCACAGTTGAGTGGAATGGCAAAAATTTCAGAATTGGCGTATTAAATTATATTCCTGCTTATGTAAAAATTTCAAAAGGCGATACTGTTATAACAAGTGGCTTTTCACATATATTTCCCGAGGGAATATTAATTGGAACAATACTAGATTATAAAATCGATTCTGGAGGCAATTTTTATAAAATAAAAATAAAGTTTACTGTTGATTATAACAAAATTTATTATGTTTATATAATAAAAAACCTTATGAAAAAACAACAGTTGAAATTAGAGAAAACCACATACAATGAATAATATCTATCTAAAAAACATACTACTTTTTATATTTTTGATATTTTTTCAGGTTTTAATACTTGATAACATACAATTAGGAGGTTATATAAACCCTTATTTTTATGTGTTGTTCATATTGTTACTACCTTTTGAAACTCCAAAATGGCTTTTGCTTATTTCAGCTTTTTTTCTAGGTTTGAGTATTGATATTTTTTCAGGCACATTGGGCATACATGCCGCAGCAACAGTATTTATGGCTTTTTGTCGTCCTGCTATTATAAAATTAGTTGCTTCAAAAAGGGAATATGAACCAGGGATACAACCAACAATAAGAGATTTAGGCTTTAAATGGTTTTTTTCTTATTCGTTTTTGCTCATTTTAATACATCACTTTGTTTTATTTTACCTTGAGGTTTTCAGATTTAGTGATTTTTTAACAACTTTTTACAGAGTGGTGATAAGCACTTTTTTTACCTTATCATTGGTTATTTTAAGTCAGTATTTATTTTATAAATCAAAAAGATAGAGCTTTTATTTTATAGAAAAAGCAGCATAATGAAACTTGAAGCAATAGACTGGATTTTAATTGTTATATATGTTGCTATTGCGGTTTTTATAGCTTTAAAGTTTAAGGATAAAGCAGGTAAAAGTTTATCTGAATATTTTTTAGGAGGCAGAAATCTTCCCTGGTATATTGCTGGTATTTCAATGGTTGCAACAACTTTTGCATGCGACACTCCCTTAGCTGTTACGGAATTGGTAAATAAAAATGGTATCTCTGGCAACTGGCTTTGGTGGAATATGTTGATAGGAGGTATGCTCACTACATTCTTTTTTGCAAAACTATGGAGAAGAGCCAATGTACTTACAGAATTAGAATTAATTGAATTACGCTACAGCGGTAAAGCTGCTGCTTTTCTTCGTGGGTTCAAGGCAGTTTACTTAGGCATTTTTATGAACACACTGATTATTGGATGGGTTAATGTAGCTTTAATAGCTATATTGAAAGTCTTTTTCAATATCCCTGAATCGCAATTAATATTGTATGTTGCAGCTGCAATGTTAGTTGCTGCTTTTACCTCCACTCTTTCAGGCCTTAAAGGAATTGCAATAACTGATGCAGTTCAATTTATCATAGCAATGACAGGCTCAATTGTTCTGGCAATAATTGTAATATCTTCTGATAAGATTGGTGGAATTTCAGGCTTAAAAGAAAAATTGCCTGAAAGCTCATTAAATTTCTTTCCTAACATTATCTTATCAAAAGGTACGAGTGGGGTTGCATCCACATTATCAATAAGTTTAGGTGCGTTTTTGGCATATATAACAGTGCAGTGGTGGGCAAGTTGGTATCCCGGAGCTGAACCTGGCGGCGGTGGATATGTAGCCCAAAGGATGATGAGTTGTAAAAATGAAAAACATTCTGTTTGGGCAACATTATTTTTTCAAATAATGCATTATACTTTACGTCCCTGGCCCTGGATACTCGTCGGCTTAGCCACCATAATATTATATCCCGGTTTACCCCAAGCTGATGTCAAAGAAGGATACCTTTTTGCTATTAGAGATTTCCTCCCTGCTGGCTTGAAAGGTCTATTGTTAATAGCTTTATTGGCTGCTTATATGAGTACTATTTCAACTCAACTGAACTGGGGAGCAAGTTTTATTGTAAATGACCTATATAAAAGATTTATCAAACCTTCTGATAGTTTCTCTTCTGTATTAAAATCTCAAAAGCATTATGTGTTTATAAGCAGATTGGTAACTATTTTAATAATGATAGTTTCACTTTACACTACAACATTAATCACATCAATTTCACAAGTTTGGTCTTTTATTTTAGAATGTGGGGCCGGCCTGGGCTTAGTTTTGATATTAAGATGGTATTGGTGGCGTATAAATGCCTGGAGTGAAATAACAGCTACAATAGTACCTTTTATTGTTTATGCGATTTCAAGATTCGTATATCATATAGAGTTCCCTGTTAGTTTCTTTTTAACAGTTGGAATTACAACAATTTCCTGGGTATTAGTAACATATTTAACACCTCCAACAAGCAAGGTGGTTTTAAATAACTTTTGTATGAGGGTTAGGCCACAAGGCTCCTGGAAAATAATTTATAAAAATCTAAATATTAATCCTCCAAATAATAATATGACAAAACTCTTCGTTAGTTGGATTAGCTCTGTTGTAATGACCTACTCTATTTTGTTTTCTTCAGGGAAGCTTATTTTTTTAGAATTTAAACAATGTATAATCTGGTTTTTCGTTGCTGTTATTAGTTTCATAATATTAAATTGGTCATTAAAAAATAATTTATAAAAAATTTATTAAATATAATTTACTATGAAAAAATTATTATTAACAGTTATAATTATTACACTTGAGCTTTTCGCTTGTACAAGCCCAAAAAGAACAAGCTTTACAATTAAAGGTAATGTTAAAGGATTATCAAAAGGCAAAGTGTTTTTACAAAAAAAACAAGAAGGGAAATTTGTAACACTAGATTCAACAGATTTAAAACAAGGTCAATTTTCTTTTAAAGGAAAGGTTGATTTACCAGAAATGTATTTTATCATTATACCTAAAGGTAAGTCAATAATACCATTCTTTATTGAAAACTCTGATATGAATTTTAAGGTTTATATTGACAGTCTGGACCAGTCAACTATTAAAGGTTCTCAAACTCAACAGGAATATGAATCGTTTTTAGATAAGTCAGATAATTATAATAATAAAATACACAATATTTTTTTAAAATATAAAGAAGCTAAAAAAGTACATAATAAAACATTAATGGATTCACTGATATCTGCAATAGATTCTCTTTATAAAAATAAAAGGGAATTCATTAAAAAATATGTTTTAAAAAATAATAAAACAGTAGTAAGCCCTTACCTTGCTTTGACAAATGCTTATCAATTTAATCTTAAAGAATTAGATTCAATAACCAATAATTTTGATAAATCTCTTGAAGGATCTATATATGTTAAAAATCTTCGAGAAAGGATTAAAATTTTACAAAGAGTGTCTGTTGGGCATCCAGCTGTTGATTTCACCTTAAATGATACAACAGGAAATCCCGTTTCTTTATCTTCTTTTAAAGGAAAATATTTATTTATTGATTTTTGGGCTTCATGGTGCAAACCCTGCAGATTTAAAAATCCCAATTTACTTGCTTTATATAAAAAATATAAAAATAAAGGTTTCGATATTATTGGTGTTTCTTTTGATACAAAAAAGGATGCCTGGGAAAAAGCAATAAAAGAAGATAAACTTAGCTGGACACAAGTTTCAGATATTAAAGGATGGGAAAATTTAGCAGGGAGGCTTTATGGAATAAGAAAAATCCCTCAAAATGTCTTATTAGATAAAGATGGAATTATTATTGCTAAAAATCTTAAAATAAAAGATTTAGAAAAAAAACTTAAAAGTATCTTTAAATAAAAATATTATTAATAATTTTTATTGTATATTCAAATGTATTTTTTTTACCCGAATTAATTCATAAACTTAAAAGAAAGAATCCTGAATTAAACTGACGACTAAGAAA
>CAYNBX010000172.1:0-4451 GCA_964395505.1 uncultured Bacteroidales bacterium
TACAAACAGCTCTCCATGATTATAAAATCCCAGATCACCTGTACGCAGAAAAGGGCCTTCACCTGTATCTGACAAATAAGCATCAAAAGTTTTTTTTGTCTCCTGGGGATTATTCCAATAACCTTGTGTAACAATAGAACCAGAAATCCAAATCTCTCCAACTTCATCATCATTACATTTTATCATTTTATCAGGATTTACTATAATAACTTTAGTATCTATCCATGGATGCCCAACTCCAACTAAATGTTTAACATCTTTGTCAGAGTCAGATGCAATAACAATTTTATTATGCTTTAATTCTTCTGCTTTAACTTTTAAATAAACAGGATTATCATTTGCACAACCCCCTGAAATAATAAGTGTAGATTCAGCCATGCCGTAAGTTGGATAAAATTGTCTTGGCATAAAACCATAAGGCTTAAAAGTAGATATAAATCTCTCTAAGGTTTCTTTACGAATAGGTTCTGCACCATTATATAAAGTTTTCAAACTAGTCAGGTTGAGGTTTGCTCTTTGTTCTTCTGTGGTTTTATCAACACAAAAATCATAAGCAAAATTAGGTGCACCGCAATGTGTTGCTTTATATCTTGTAATTGCATTAAGCCATCTTATTGGTTTTTGCAAAAAAGAGACAGGTGGCATCAATATTCCTAAAAAACCATTATACATCGGCGAAAACAAACCATCAATAAGACCCATATCATGAAAAGCAGGCAGCCAATGAACCGACAAACTATTTTCTGATAATCCATAAGACTGTTTAATAAATTCCAAATTGCACATAATATTTCTATGACTTACCATCACTCCCTTAGGGGTACCTGTTGAGCCTGAAGTATATTGTAATAAGGCAATATCCTCAGGCTTTATCTCTATATCTTCCCAATCTTCTGATAAATTATCATCAACATCATCATATATAAGCCAATTCATACATCTTAAATTAGGTTCTTCTGAAAAATTCCTTTCTATATTTGAGAAAATACGCTTTGTACACATAACTACTTTTGAGCCAGAGTTAGAGACTATTGCCTTAATACGGGATAATGATTTATTTTTTCGCGGAGGATATGCAGGCACAGCTATCACTCCTGCATAGAAACAAGCAAAGATAGAAACTATGAATTCAAGTCCTGCAGGGAAAAACATTAAGACTCTCTCTCTGCTCATTCCCATATTCAGCAATTTTACTGCAACAGCTTTTGCTCTTTTGTCTAATTCCTTATAAGTTATACTCGTTTCCTGCATCTCTCCATCAACTAAAAAAGTATATGCTTTTTTATCAGGCTTCTTTTGTGCATGCATACTAAGTACTTCTCCAAGAGTCTTTTGTGCAAATATTAAATCATTATTTTTATTCTTAGCCAAATTTTCTGTCATTATTATTAAATTTCCATTCTTTAATCAGACTGAACTTCGCAAAAATAAATAAAATCATTCATTAGATAAAAAATTAAATTACATTTGCAAATAGGCTGAATAGACTTTATAAGAAAATTCCGTATTAAAAATTAATTTTATAATTCTCAAAAATTAACTTAAACAATGTCATTATTTTCAACATCAAATGTACGTATTGCAGGGATATCTGCTTGTGTTCCTAAAAAAATAATTTCAAACCATGATTATAATTGGATATCAAAAAAAGAGAGAAATCTTTTAATAAAAACTATTGGTGTTGAAACAAGACATAAAGCTGAAAAAGGGACAACAACATCAGATTTATGTTTTTTCCCTGCAGAAAAACTAATAGAAAAATTAAACTGGGATAAAAAAGACATACAATTATTAATATTTATTTCTCAGTCACGAGATTATTTAGTGCCTTCAACAGCTTGTATTCTTCAACATCGTTTAGATTTACCGCACAGCTGTATGGCTTTTGATATTAACCTGGGCTGTTCAGGTTATGTTTATGGTTTATCTGTAATAAGCAGCCTTATTAGTTCCGGCAAAATTAAAAAAGCACTTTTACTAATTGGAGATATTTCTACAATAACTGCTGCATATAGAGACAAAAGCACTTATCCTTTGTTTGGAGATGTTGGAACTGCTACTGCATTAGAATATTGTTCAAAAGCACCTGAATTTTATTACAATCTTCAAACTGACGGCTCAGGTTACGATGCAATTATAATCCCGGATGGAGGGATTAAACATCCAATGAATAAAAAATCATTTGAATATAAAAAATATGCAAAAGGCATTTACAGAACAAATTTGCATCTAGCTTTAAATGGAATTCAGATTTTTAATTTTTCTTTACGTGAAGTGGTACCTAACATCAAAAAACTTTTAAAATATTCTGATAAAACTCTTGATGACTTTGATTATCTTGTCCTCCATCAGGCAAATCGTTTAATAAACGAAACTATAAGAAAAATGTTAAAAGTAGAAAAAGAAAAGGTGCCCTATTCAATAACAAAATATGGTAACACAAGCGGAGCATCTGTACCTTTAACAATAGTATCTGAATTAAGAGAACAAATTCAAAATAAGAAACTTAAGTTGTTATTATCTGCTTTTGGAGTTGGTTTATCCTGGGGTACAGCTATTGTTGAAACAGATAAAATCATTTGCCCCGAAATCATTGAGATATAAATAATTTTTATTAATTGAATAACATTTATTATATTTACACAGAAATAATAATTATTATATTAAAACTTTAGGAATATATATTTATTAAAAAATGAACTATTTTGATTTTACAGATAAAGTCTTTTTAATTACAGGAGCTTCCTCAGGTATAGGCAAACAAACAGCAATTACAATAAGCGAAAATAATGGCACTGTTTTTATCACAGGCAGGAATAAAGAAAGGTTGGATGAAACTTTTAAACAATTAAAAGGTGACAAACATCAAAGCTTTATTGCTGATTTAACAAAACAAGAACAAATTGACAATTTAGTTGAAGCTCTTCCTAAATTAAATGGAATTGTTTATTGTGCTGGCATAACAGGACCTATTCCTGCACGTTTTATTAATCAGGATAAAATTGATAAGATGTTCAAAATTAATTATGAAGCACCTGTAAAAATTACAGCTGCCATCTTAGCTAAGAAAAAAATTTTTAATAATGCTTCAATAATATTTATGTCATCTATTTCAACAAAATATCCTTACATAGGCGGCTCATTATACATTGGTTCAAAATCAGCAATAGAAGCCTTTACAAAAGTTCTGTCATTAGAATTAGCTCCAAGAGGAATACGCTGTAATTGTCTTTCTCCTGCTTATATTAAAACCCCAATGCTTGAGCAAACAATAAATATAGTTTCAAAAGATTTTATAGAAAAACATAAAAGCATTCAACCATTAGGACTTGGAAAACCCGAAGATGTTGCTAATGTGATTATGTTTTTTATGTCTGATGCTTCAAAATATGTTACAGGTACTAATTTAATATTAGGTGGGGGATAGAAACTTATAATTGAATAAAGAAATAAAATCATTTATCTTTCAATAAAGAAAATTATTAAAATACAATGGAAAACCCTGAATATTCAATAGTTATTCCAGTTTATAATAGTGAAGATTCTATTGAAGAACTTTTTTTAAGGACAAAAGCAGTTTTTGAAAAATTGCATAAAACTTATGAGGTAATATTTGTTGAAGATGGCAGTGATGATAATAGCTGGAAAATCATAAATCAATTAAAGCAAAAATTCCCTGAATTAATAATAGCTATTAGGTTAAGCAAAAATTTCGGACAGCATAATGCTAGTTTTTGTGGAATGAATTATTCTAAAGGCAAATTCATCATAACTATTGATGATGACTTGCAAATACCACCAGAGGAAATTAAAAAACTTATCAAAAATTATAATGAAAACCCATCTGATTTAGTTTACGGCTTTTACACTAAAAAACAACATTCTTTTTACAGAAATATAGGAAGTAAATCTTTAAAAAAAACAGCAAAAAAACTATATAAATCACCAGGAGAAGGTTCTTCTTTCAGACTTATGACAAATGAACTGGCTCAAAACCTGATAACTCATCATCACAATTTTATTTTTATTGATGAATTACTCTTATGGTACACAGATAAAATTTCTTTTGTTGAAGTTACACACTTGAAACGCAAATACAATAAGTCTGGTTACAATTCCAAAAAATTAATGAAACTTGTTTCTAACCTCATCATATATTATACTTCATTGCCATTAAAATTTATGGTATATGCAGGATTAGTCTTATCAATAATAACTTTCTTTATAGCAATAATATTTATAATTAAAAAAATTTTTTATGATGTTCCTTTAGGTTATACTTCAATAATAGTAACTATTCTATTTTCAACAAGTATAATATTATTCAGTCTCGGCGTCATCGGCGAATATTTAAGAAGAATGTATTTGATACAAAACAAAAAGCCTCCTTATACAATTAAGGAAATTTTAAAATGAAACATATCCGAATTGACGTGTCAGGCTATGATTAA
>CAYNBX010000173.1:0-4449 GCA_964395505.1 uncultured Bacteroidales bacterium
AATATCTAATTTCTAATTTCAAACATTACTAATATTTTTTAAGATAAATATTTAATAATAAGTTATATACAAAAAATATAAACAGACGAAACATCTTTTAAAGTAATACATTTCCCTGTCGTCAATCCAGAAGATAAGACTGAATTAGTTGGCTTTCTTACAAAAGGGGATATTATTAGAGCTTACGAACAAAAATATTAGAAGAAGAATCACAAATATAAAATTTAAAAATTTAATATACTTTTGCTTAATAATAATTTACTAATTTATTTTTAAACTATTCAAAAAAATCAAGAAATGCACATAGGAGTAGCAGGGAACATTGGTTCAGGCAAAACAACACTTACCGGTTTGTTATCAAAACATTTTAATTGGGAAGCTCATTACGAAGACGTGGACAAAAATCCTTATCTTAACAGTTTTTATGAAGATATGAAACGATGGTCATTTAACTTACAAATATACTTTCTTAACAGCAGATTTAGACAAATAATCAAAATCAGAGAAAAAAAGAAAACAGTTATACAAGATAGAACTATTTATGAAGATGCTTATATATTTGCTCCAAATCTACATGACATGAATCTGATGAGTACACGAGATTTCGAGAACTATACTTCTTTGTTTGAATTAATGAGCTCTTTCATCAAACCTCCTGATTTATTAATATACTTACATGCCAGCGTACCTACTCTTGTTAAACAAATTCAAAAAAGAGGCAGAAAATACGAAGAATCTATCCGTCTTGATTATCTTAAAAGCCTTAATGAACGCTACGAAAAATGGATATCAAAATATGATATTGGGAAAAAATTGATAATAAATGTTGATGAAATCAATTTTACTGATAATCCTGAAGATCTTGGCATAGTTATAGAAAAGATAGAAGCAGAAATTCATGGACTGTTTTAAATCATTAACTTTTTTATAAGATGAATTTCATTGGAATAATTCCAGCACGATATTATTCAACACGTTTCCCAGGGAAACCCCTTGCAATGATTAATGGAAAATCTATGATACAAAGGGTTTACGAGCAGGCAAAAAAAACAAATGCCCTATCTTATGTAATTGTTGCAACAGATGATAAAAGAATTGAAAAGCATATTAAAACTTTTAATGGTAATGTGATGCTGACATCAGGATTACACAAAAGCGGGACTGAACGTTGTAACGAAGTAATTGAAAAATTAGAAAATATATCTTTTGAAAAAAGATGGGATGTTGTCATTAACATTCAAGGAGACGAGCCATACATAAATCCTGCTCAAATTCAGAAACTCTCTTCGTGTTTTAAAAATAATAAGAATGTTCAAATAGCAACTTTGATAAAAAAGATAAATTCAAAAAAAGAACTCTTAAATCCTAATGTTGTAAAAGTTGTTATTGATAAAAATAAACAAGCCATTTATTTCAGCCGTTCTGTAATCCCTTATCTTAGGGTAAATAAACAAGGAGATAACCCTAAAAATTATGTATATTTCAAACATATTGGCATTTATGGATATAAAACAGAAATATTGAAAACAATAACAAAGCTAAAACCAACACCCTTAGAAAAAGCAGAATCATTGGAACAATTAAGATGGATAGAAAATGGTTTCAAAATTTATACTGAATTAACCGATTTTGAAAGTCATGCTATTGACACACCTGAAGATTTATCAGAATTTATTAACAAGGCTTAAAATGTATTGTATTAATTACTATATTAGCAATCTCAAAACATTATAAACTTTATTATTAAAATGAACATATCCAAATATATAGGCGAACTATTATATAAACATGAATGCGTTGTTATTCCTGGTTTAGGAGGATTTATTACTAATTATGAACCTGCAAAAATCAATCCTATTCAAAACAGTTTTACTCCCCCTTCAAAAAATGTTGTTTTTAATGTATATCTTAAAATGAATGATGGTTTACTCATAAACCATATTGCTTTTTCAGAAAATATTACATACATAGAATCTAAGAAAAGAGTTAATAATTTCGTGAAAAAATGTCTATCTGAACTTAATAATGGCAAGCATATAAGATTTCATGATATAGGTGTGCTTTATAATAATGATGAGGGCAATATTCAGTTTGAACCTGATAAATCTATAAATTATTTAGAAGATTCCTTTGGTCTTACACATTTTATTTCTCCTACAATAAAACGACAAACAATGCAGCAAAAGATAGAAGAAAAAATTATGGAGCATAAAGTTGTTAAATCAAAAAGGAAGATACCCGGGTTTTTTAAATGGGCAGCTATTATTTCAATACCAATAATTGCTTTAATTGTCTGGGGTATAATGAATGGAAAGTCTTTAACAGATTTATATACTAATTATTCAAGTTTTACTCCTTCATCGAATTTCTCTACAAATAATGCTTCACCCCAAAAAAATATATCAAATAATCTGTCTGACAAACAAATCTTAAGTGAAATTCAAAAAATAAAAGCTACAGCTTCTACTTTAAAAAATGATTCCCTTAATAAAAGTATCGATTTTACATCAAAAAATATTGATAATTTGTTAAATAAGGACAAGGATAAAACAGATGAAAATACAACTGATGGTTCATCTAATGGAATGAATAATAATGTTATTACAAATTCTGAAAATAACAGAACTGATAATAATAATTCTGGAAATATCAATTCTTTAACAAAAAAATATTTCATTATAGGAGGCTCGTTTGAGAACATAAATAATGCCAATAGATATGTTAAAAATCTTAAAGAAAAAGGTTATAATTCTAAAATTATCGGTCAAAATAAATATGGGTATTACAGAGTTAGTTTTAATGAATTTGTAAATAAAAATAAAGCACTTAGCCAGCTCAAAGCAATTCGGTTTAAAGATAATAAGTCTGCATGGCTATTGATAAAATAAATATTATTTGACTTATAATGAAATATTTATATAAAACATTAGCATAAAAAATCAATATATTTAATCGTTAAAACAATAGTTTTTCCTCAATAATCTTCATGATGTGCCTAAGAATAAATTAAAAAAATTTATTGAAAGTACTGAATTTGAAAATTTTTTTCAGCCCTCTTATTCTGAAGTAAAAGATGGTTTTTATTTGAGAGGCAAGTGGGCTAATGATTTCTTTAAAAATAATAATCCAATTATTTTAGAATTAGGCTGCGGCAAGGCAGAATATACTATCGGACTGGCAGAAAAATACCAAAATAATAATTATATTGGCATGGATATTAAAGGCTCCAGGATGTGGAGAGGTGGGAAAACTTCTATTGAAAAAAAAATAAATAATGTGGCATTTGTTAGAAGTAAAATCGAACTTATTGAGAATTTCTTTGGTCCTAAAGAAATAAGTGGAATATGGATAAGCTTCCCTGACCCACAACCCAAAAATAAAAATATTAAAAGGCGACTTACATCACCTAAATTTTTAAACAGATATAAAAATATATTAAAACCCAATAGCATCATACACCTGAAAACTGATAATATTATGCTTTTTGAATATACACTTAATGTGATTAATAAATATAATCACTCTCTTTTATTCTCAACAAAAGATTTATACAATTCAGGTATCAACGAGGATGTTGTATTAATACAAACCTATTACGAAAAAATGTTTCTTAAAAAAGGTATTCCTATTAATTATTTAAAATTTAAACTAAACATAGAATAAAGATATAAAACTAAAACTTATATTATTTGAAAGATATTTCTTTTTTCGAAAAAGTTTACAAAGTAGTTCGCAAGATACCTTATGGGAGGGTAAGCTCTTATGGTGCTATTGCAAATTTTTTAGGTTCAAAAGGTTCGGCAAGAATGGTTGGTTGGGCAATGAATAAATCACGCTCTAATTTACAATCAATACCAGCTCATCGTGTAGTTAACAGGAATGGACTTCTTACTGGCAAACATCATTTTGGGGGGCAGCATACAATGCAGCAACTATTAGAAAGTGAAGGTATTGAAATTAAAGATAATAAAGTTGTTGACTTCAAGAATTTTTTTTGGGATCCTGCTCTGGAATTAAAACGTTAATATTCTTCTTTTGTTTATGAAATATTTAAAATAGATTTTTCTTTTACAAGTCAATTAATTTATATAATATTAAGATTATTTGTAAAGAGAAAGGAATAATTTTTTGCTCACTTCAAATAAAAAAATATTTGAGTTAAGAATACCCTTTCTCTTTATTCGTTTTTTGAAATTTTTTGTAAGTTATTGATATACCTTAATTCCCAAACTATTCATGTCTTGTATCAGAAAGAAAAATCATCTTTTTTGGGAAATTTGATTTTTTATATCAAAAATATTTTACAAACAATTCTATTTCAGAAATCCTGTCCCATTTTATAATAATAAATCAGTTATTGGCTTTTGCCAGTAAAATAAAATTGTCGTATTCTTTTGACTTAGGTTTGTAATTTTGTTCTATTTTATTCGTAATTATGTCATTTATTAA
>CAYNBX010000174.1:0-4447 GCA_964395505.1 uncultured Bacteroidales bacterium
TTAATAAAAAGTTTTGTAAAAACCCCTGCATTTATAAACATGAAGAGCGGTAAAAATATCCTTCATAGTTTCAAAAAGTGCGAGGTCCTGTAATCGGTTTAATTGTTTGTTAGTCTGCTGCGCACCGTGTTCTTCGTTGGTTTCGGTTCGAAGTATAAGGATACATCTTCACCTTGCCCTCTCAAATCCGGCACACATCAGACTTTTTCAAAAAGCCCTATTTAACATTCGAAAATACATTTCTTCTTTTTATTATAGTGCTTTTATAATATAATGGAACTATTTTAGTATTATTATCTAAATTATCTAAACATTTTTTTTTATCATAATCTGGATTTTCGGATTTTTTCAAGATGTTATAAATTTTTATTATATCTTTTTTGCACTTTGAACATTTACGTACATGTTCCAACATTTGGAAATTTAATTTTTCTCTTCTAACACAAAATAAAGAATCTAAATATATTGAAATGCCTTTTTTGCTCAGATGACCTTCTTTATTAAATAAATCCATATTAATAAACTTAAACATCAATTAAATATCTGCGTCTATTAATACAAAAAAATATAAAAGGTAATACTATTTTTCAGAAAATTTTACTTAATTTTTACATACAGTAATTTTTTATCTTCAATAAAAGCTTCTAAAATGTCTTTTATTTTAATATTGCCAACTTCAGGAAGGATTCCTGTAAAAATCAAATCACCAGTTTTAAGAGTAATAAATTGTGAGACATAAGAAATAATTTCATCAAAAGAAAAGATCATATTCTTTGAGTTTCCCTTTTGAACTAAATTCCCATTAATATTTAAATAAAAATTTATTCCTTTTATATCTTTAAATTCCGTTTTGGGGATAAATTTGCTTATAGGAGCAGAGTAATCAAATGATTTAGCTATGTCCCAGGGTAATCCTTTTTGCCTGCATTTTCTCATTAAATCCTGTGCAGTAAAATCAATACCAACAGCAATTTCATTATAATAAGTATTTGCAAATTTATCTTGTATGTTTTTACCAAGTTTATTGATTTTCAGCACAAGTTCAACTCCACAACTAATTTCATTGGAAAAGTCAGGATAAAAAAAAGGACGATTTCTAATTAATAATGAACTCTCGGGTTTAATAAAAAAAACAGGTTTGTTATTAACATTATTAATGAACTTATCAGGGTTTTCAATATAATTATCTTCAATACAAATTATTTTCATCTTTTATCTGCTTATATTGACTGAATTTTTATTAAAACCTCTAAGTTTAATAGCAGTAATAACTTTTTTTGTTAAATGAGGAAATTCACTTTTCATCATCCAATCATAGTAAGAAGGTTCTTTTCGGAAAACTTCTTCAACAGCTTTGCCTTTATGCTTACCAAAATTAAATATTTCAACATTATCTTCATTAAAAATAATATGTCCCACAAGGTCAACATTTTTATTTAAAGAAGTAAATTTTTCCAGAGCTTTTACATCATTCACAACAGGATATGATATATTTCCATGTTTATCTCTATATTCAACACCTTTGTATTTATCAAGTTGAGCTTTTAACACTTCATAAGTTGCAACAGTATCAGCTTCAGCACTATGAGCATTTGTGAGATCTTTTTTGCAGTAAAATTTATAAGCAGCAATTAATGTGCGCTGTTCCATTTTATGAAAGATGTTTTGAACATCAATAAATCTTCTGTTCTTTATTTCAAACCCAACATTCGCTCTATAGAATTCTTCAACAAGTAAAGGAATGTCAAATTTATTTGAATTATAACCTGCAAGGTCACAATTAGAAAGATAATTTGCTAAACTCTTAGCTATTGCTGCAAAAGTAGGACAATCTTTTACATCTTCATCTGTAATTCCATGTATTTCAGTTGATAAAGGAGGAATTGGAATTGTAGGATTTATTCTTCTTGTTTTTATTTCAGTTTTATTGTCAACCGAAACTTTTAAAACACAAATTTCAATGATACGATCTTTTACAATATTTAAGCCTGTTGTTTCAAGGTCAATAAAGGCAATATCACGATCAAGCTTTAATTCCATTTTTAAAAATTATTAACTTATTAATTTTACTAACTTATTTTTTTACAAAATATTAATCAATAGTTCTTCCAAGATTATCAAGTCCTTTAAAAATTATGTTTATATCATTAGAAATTTTATAATCCCGTGCATAAAGCATATTCAACCTTATTATTGTATCATTTGTAATTTTTCTATGTTTAAAAGCATCTGTTGGATTGAGAACCCCTTTCCGGATTTTAGGTAATTTCTGTATTTCTATTCCGTCTTTATAATAATAACCAACCCAGGATTTTTTACTAAATAAAACCAAAAAGATATTTTTAAGACAACCAAAAGGTCTATGGATAAAAAATATCAAAACTGGAGAAATAAGTAAAAAAATAAAACTGATAATAATATCAAGAAAACGTTTATTACGTTTGTTATTGGTTTTGCTAATAGAATTAATATCAATAATATACAAATCGCCCGGGGTATTGATAGAATTACTTCCTATAATTGATAAACTTTCAGGCGGAGCAATTTTATAATCAACTTGTGAGTTGTGTAATTCCGACATATTGTCTATTATTTTTTGAGCAGGCACATCTTTTGCACAAAATATCACCTCATTAATTTTATAAATTGTGATAATATCTTTTATTTGTGAAAGGTTTCCAATAAAGCCATTATTTTTATTATTGTTATCATAATTACTTACTAAACCAATAAAACCTGGATTTATATACATATTCCTTAATAGTTCAGCAACTCTTTCTGCTTCATTTTTGTCTCCAACAATAATAAAACGTCTGTTCTTTTCTGTATCAAACTTAAAATTTCTTATATGAAAAGCATTATAAATAATACGGATTCCTATCATTGAGATAAAACCCCAGATTGCACCAAATATTATTAAAGCTCTTGAAAAACGCAGTGATTCCGGTAACAATGCATAAATTACAAGAATTATAACTGTTCCAATTATTAAACCATGAAATATTTTAGTAAGTTTTACCGGTACATCATATCCACCACTTAAAAATACTGAAAATAGCCAGATAAAAATATATACTGGAACTGCAACAGTTATAAATTCAATTGGATAATGTCCATTATCAGGAAATATAATATTTTGTTCCCAATAATATTTAATAAAATAAATACCTATAAAAAGTAAACCTGCATCAATAATTGGTATTAAAACTTTTGAGAAAAATCGGTTAATTATTGCAAAAGATGCACGAAAATATATTGCAAAATTTATTAAAAAAGAAAAAAGTTTTGCGTTTTTTTTTGAAAAATGTTTCTTTGCAAAGATGAGCATAGCATTATAAAACATATAAACATAATTGACACTACTTTTTTTGGTGCTTTCGCCTTTATAATGTATTATCCTTGTTTCTGGGAAATAATAGTTTTTATAACCTGCTTTTATTATACGATATGAAATATCAATATCTTCACCATACATAAAAAAAGACTCATCAAGCAAACCCGTCTTTTTTAATGTTTCTTTTCTAAGCAGCATAAAAGCTCCTGCAATAATATCTACCTGGTGAACCTTATCTTTATCAAGATACCCTAAATGATACCTTGCGAATATTTTGGATTTAGGAAAGAGTTTAGAAATGCCAAAAATTTTATAAAATGCAACACATGGAGTAGGTAAGCCTCGCTTTGACTCAGGTAAATATTTTCCTTTGCCATCCACCATTTTCACACCCAGGCCTCCTGCATCAGGATGTCCATCCATAAAGGAAATTATTTTTTCAAAAGTATCATCCTCTACTATTGTATCAGGATTTAACAACAGGATATATTCTCCCTTAGCTCTTTTTATTGCTTGATTATTTGCTCTTGAAAACCCTTTGTTATCTTTATTCTCTATAAGAATAATCTCATGGAATTTACTTTTAAGCATTTTTACTGAACCATCAACAGAATTATTATCTACCACAAATACCTCTGCATCAATATTTTTAATGGCCTTTCGAACAGAATGAAGACATTGTTCTAAAAAATATTTAACATTATAATTGACAATAACAACAGATAACTTCATATTTATATAAAAATGCTTAAATATTATTTACAAAATTACTATTAATTGTAAATAACTCATCAAAATGATTATTAATTTATTATAATAAAGAAGACAAGCTGAAGACTTGACTTATACAATTTCTTAAACTTTACCTTATATCCGCAAACTAAGTCTTATGCAAAGCAGAACCTAATGACATTGTTGGGAATGCTCGCTCAGACCTTCTCAGAAAAACAAGGACTAGGCCTTCGATGCTCTTCGCTTTGCTGCGCCAATACTAACACATATTTTAATTTTTCGCTGCTAAGTAGTGTTTGTCCATAATGTCCGAT
The DNA here is from genome assembly GCA_964395505.1 of uncultured Bacteroidales bacterium. GTDB lineage: Bacteria > Bacteroidota > Bacteroidia > Bacteroidales > AUK083 > AUK083. Next base: position 4,381 of record CAYNBX010000174.1, read on the forward strand.
TTCTTTATTTCGGCAAGCTCAATACAAACTGTTATGCCCCGGTACGCCACAGTACGGTCGTTCCTCC
>CAYNBX010000175.1:0-4386 GCA_964395505.1 uncultured Bacteroidales bacterium
AGACTTCGCAAGCCTCGAACTCGAACATTCTGAACTAAACACTGACTTTATAGACGAACTTTAATTAGTGTTTGTTCATAATGTCCGATTTCTGCGTTATGGTATAGTTTTAAATACTGTATTTTTTAAAATAATTTCAAAGCTTAATAAAACTAAAGCACATAAAGCATAAGGTAAAAATTCTTCTTTCTTTTTACTGAATTCATTAACATTAATTTTTGATTTTTCAAGTTTATCAATTTGTTTATAAATCTCTTCAAGTTTCTTATTATTAGTAGCTCTAAAATATCTTCCATTAGTTATTTGAGCAATTTTTCTAAGACTTTTTTCGTCAATATCAACTTTTACGTAATCATAAGCATATTGGCCATTAGGATAGATAGCAACTGGGGTTCTTGCTTTTCCTCTGGTTCCCATTCCAATAGTATATACACGTATTCCATACAATTTAGCTATTTCAGCAGCAGAGATGGGGTCTATTGAACCTGAATTGTTTACTCCATCTGTTAAAAGAATTATTACTTTACTAACAGCTTTACTGTTTTTAAGACGATTAACTGCTGTTGCCAGGCCATCACCTATTGCTGTCCCTCCTTGAATCATACCACTTTTAATATTTTTAAAAAGATTTATTAAAACTGCGTGGTCTGTAGTAAGCGGACATTGAGTAAAACTCTCACCGCTAAATACTACCAAACCAATTCTGTCATTTTTCCTGCCATTAATAAATTCTTCAGCTACATTTTTGGAAGCTTCAAGACGATTAGGAGTAAAATCTTCTGCAAGCATACTCCCTGAAATATCCATTGCTATTATGATGTCAATGCCTTTTATTGTAATATTTTGCTTTTTTGTACTTGATTGTGGACGTGAAAATGCTATAATAAGCAAGATTAATGCTAAGAGCCTTAAAACGAATAAGCTGTGATAAAAACGTTGTTTAAAGCTTTTCCTGACGTTCTCGAAACTTTGTGTTGACGAAACTTGAATATCAGCATTATTTTTATGGTGTTCACGCCAATACCAAACTATTAATAAAGGTATTAACAATAATAAATATAAAAAATCCGGTTGTGCAAATTCTATATTATTAAACATTTTTTTAACTACTTTGAATTATTATTTTTTATCTCAAAATTGATGATTTGAATAATTTATTTTTTAACTTGATTATCAAATCTTATTTTCTTCTTTGTTTTTAATATCATCTGGTTTTTCCTGATTATTATTTTCTGTTTTATTTTCAACAGTTAAAATTGTTTTCTTAACAAAATCGATAGCATTACTTAAGCTCAGATTATGTTCTTCAGGTAAAGGATGTTCTTTTGCAAACTTAACTAAGTCAGCTAAAACAAGAAGTTGTCTAAGTTTAGATTTAGCATCTTCATCTATTTTAGCTTCATTAACAGAATCAAGAATTTCTTCACTTGTCATCTCAACGGCATGTATGGAGAAACGACTGTCAATATAATTTCTAATGATGTCAGTTAAGGCAGTATGATATTCTTTTATCTTCCCGCTTTGCCATAGTTTTCTCTCCTTAAGTTTTTCAAGTTCTTCAAGGGCAATCTCATAGGAAGGACGTTTTGGTCTGGCTCTTAACTTTAACAGTGGTTCTGCCTTTCTTCGTTTTCTTATATAATAAATTATTAAAAGAGTTATCAAAATTGCAGCTACTGCTGCTAACAACCATGGCAATATCTCTTTGAAAGTTACAGGAGCCTCAAGCGGTGCTTTTATATCCTTAATAACTTTTGTCGTATCAACAGGAATTGTCTGTACATTTAATAATAAAGTATTTGTTTCTTTAAAATGGGTTATTGTATCATTTACTTTTTTATATTCAAATTTAAAAGGAGGAATTGCATAATAACCTGAATCAAATGAAGTAATCTTTATTTTTTGTGTTAAAAAGAGTTGTTTTTTATTTTTTGAAAATGACGTATCTATTTTTGACTTCTCAATAATTTCTATTTTATCAGTAATAGTATCATTCAAAAGGGGCCAAAAAACTTTATATGAAGCAGGTGATGTAAAACTCAAATTAAGGTTTATCTGGTCTCCAATTAAAATTGTATTTGTGTCTAATGCTGCAGCTGCTGTTTGTGCATTAAGATTATTTGCAAAAAATAATAATATACCTAATATTAATATTTTAATTCTACTTATCATTATTTATTGTTTATCATTTAGTTAATAAGAGCAATTGTTAAAAGGGAATTTCTAACAAATAACCCTATTTCATTTTTTTTTGTATGTTATTTATTTTTTATAATTATTACCATTATTAATAGTTTGATTAATAACTTGATAAAAAAAAACAATTTATATTCAACAGTCAATCATTAATCTCTCGCTTGTCTTAGTCTGAATAAATTTATTAAAGGTTTTACATAATCCTGGTCGGTTCGGATTTTTACAACATCAACACCTATTTTTAAAAAAAGCTTATCAATATATGTATCTTGTTCTTTTCTCCAATCATAAAATTTTTTACGAATCAGTGGGTCAGAAGTGTCTAACCACATTTTTTTACCTGTTTCAGCATTTTTCACTTTAACAAGTCCAATTTTAGGTAAATCTTTTTCCAACTGATCATAAATATTTATAGCAATCAAATCGTGTTTATTATTAGCTATCTTGATTGCATCATCAAAACCTTTATCAAGGAAATCAGATAATAAAAAAGCTGTGCAGCGTTTTTTAATAACATTTGTAAAATAATGCAATGCTTCAGCAATATTAGTTTTCTTACTTTGTGGTTTAAAATCTATTAATTCTCTTATTATTCTTAAAATATGTTTTGTGCCTTTTTTGGGAGGAATAAATTTTTCTATTCTATCGCTAAAAAAAATAACCCCGACTTTATCATTGTTGTGAATAGCCGAGAAAGCAAGAACTGCTGCAACTTCAGTAATTAGATCTTCTTTAAGTTCATTATGAGTACCGAATTCATTAGAGCCACTAACATCAATAATAAGCATTAATGTTAATTCACGTTCTTCATCAAAAATTTTAACATAAGGATGATTAAAACGAGCAGTAACATTCCAATCAATAGACCTAATATCATCACCATATTGATATTCTCTTACTTCGCTAAAAGACATTCCTCTACCTTTAAAGACACTATGATATTGTCCTGAAAAAATCTGGGTGGAAAGTCCGCGTGTCTTTATCTCAATTTGCCTTACTTTTTTTAATATCTCTGATGTTTCCAAAATGAATTATTTAAATTTATAAGTTTAACATTTTAAGGCACTTCAATAGTATTAAGTATTTCGTTAATAATATCTTCAGTTGTTATATTTTCAGCTTCAGCTTCATAGCTTAAACCGATTCTATGACGAAGCACATCATTACAAACAGCCCTGATATCTTCAGGTATAACATAACCTCTTCGTTTTATGAAGGCATAAGCTTTTGCAGCAAGTGCAAGATAAATGCTTGCACGAGGTGAAGCACCATAGTTTATTAAGTTTTCATATTTCTTTAATTTATAATCAGCAGGATAACGAGTTGCAAAAACAATATCTAAGATATAATTTTCAATTTTTTCATCTAAATACACTTCTTTTACAACATCTCTGGCTTTAAGAATATCCTGAGGATTTAAAATAGTATTCGTTGTAACTATGTTTTTTGAAATGTTCTGTCTCACAATAATTTTTTCTTCTTCTTTGTTAGGATAACCAATAACTACTTTTAACATAAAACGGTCAACCTGAGCTTCAGGTAAAGGATAAGTTCCTTCTTGTTCAATAGGATTTTGTGTGGCAAGCACTAAGAATGGTTCTTCCAGTGGATATGTATGATCACCAATTGTTACCTGACGTTCCTGCATAGCTTCCAATAAAGCACTTTGAACCTTTGCAGGTGAACGGTTGATTTCATCTGCAAGGATAAAATTTGCAAAAATTGGTCCTTTACGTGTAACAAATTCTTCATTTTTTTGACTATAGATAAGCGTGCCTGTCAAATCAGCAGGCAGCAAGTCAGGGGTAAACTGGATTCTACTGAATTTCGCATTAATAGTTCTTGCCAATGATGTTATTGCAAGAGTTTTTGCTAAACCGGGGACACCTTCAAGTAAAATATGACCGTTAGAAAGCAAACCTATTAATAAACGTTCTAACATATACTTTTGCCCTATGATTACTTTATGCATCTCCATATTTATCATATCTACAAAAGCACTTTCTCTTTGAATCCTTTCATTTAATTCTTTTATATCTGTCTCTATCATAGTTTTTTGTTTTTGATTTTTTTATAACGCAAAAATAATTAATGATTATACAATATTTGATTTTTATTATGTTAAAATTTGTTAAAGGCTAAGTTAATATATGTTAATATGCTTTGTTCTTACAAAAGTGAATATAATTA
>CAYNBX010000176.1:0-4375 GCA_964395505.1 uncultured Bacteroidales bacterium
ACATTCCATTCAGAATGACGTGTGCTTCTAAAAAACCATATTAAAAAGACGTCATCCTGAATCAAACACCGACTTTATAGACGGACACTAAACAGGGCTTACTGAAAAACACATAACAATATGTTTTAGAGAATATTATATTCACTTTATTTTTAATAAATGTTTGGTTTTAATAAAAAGTTTTGTAAAAATCCTTCATTTATAAACATGAAGAGGAGGAAAATATCCTTCATGGTTTCACAGAGTGCCAAGTAGTGTAGTCGGTTTAATTGTTTGTTAGTCTGCTGCGCACCGTCTTTTTCGTTGGCTTCGGTTCGAAGTATAAGGATACATCTTCACCTTGCCGCCTCAAATACGGCACGCATCAGACTTTTTCATAAAGCCCTAAATACGATAAAGTAAAACCATTAGATTCCAAAGCCATACTAAGGATTATTAATGTTTTTCTATTTATGTTGTTTTTTTTCTTTGTTAGCTTTTCATAAAATTAAATTCAATAGACAATAATATACTCAATATGTTAAATTATTTTTATCAAAATATTATTTAAATAATATTTTTTTTATAATTTTACATTTTATTTAAGAACATTTAATGAGAAACTGGAATTTAAAATTTAAAATAAATATAAGTAGAACTGGCTTATTCTATTAAACATTATTAAGTCTTTGCATCTATCATTTATATAAATAAGTAAAAGATAATTATATCAATTCTTATAGCTTGCAAAGCAAAGTCTCATCATTTATTTACCTCAAACCTTTTTAACAAATAATCAAATTTTATTCAAAAAAAATAAATTAAGTTTATTAATTATGAAAACATTCCAAATAAGCAAAAAACCTTTAGATTTTAAAACTTTAGAAAAAACAATAAAATATAAGTATCAATTAACATTATCTGAAGATTCGAAAAACCGTATTACAAAATGCAGGAAATATCTTGATAAAAAGATAAAATCACAGGATGAGCCAATTTATGGGATTACAACAGGATTTGGTTCATTATGCGACCATTCTATTTCAAAAGAAGATTTATCGCAACTTCAAATAAATCTTATAAAGTCGCATGCTTGCGGTATAGGCAATGAAATACCTCATAATATTGAAAAATTAATGTTACTTCTTAAGGCTTATGCATTATCATTAGGTAATTCAGGTGTTAAATTGGATACTGTTGAAAGAATATTAGACTTTTACAACAACGATATCCTGCCTGTTGTTTATGAACAAGGTTCCCTGGGAGCTTCAGGTGATCTTGCCCCTTTAGCACACCTCTTTTTGCCATTATTAGGTTTAGGTGAAGTTAATTACAAAGGCAAAAGATATACTGGCGATGAAATATTAAAAAAATTCAACTGGCAGCCTATTCAATTACAATCAAAAGAAGGATTAGCTCTTTTAAATGGAACTCAATTTATGAGTTCTTATGGGGTTATCATTTTGATTAAAGCATTAAAACTATCAAAACTTGCAGATATAATTGGAGCTATTTCACTTGACGCTTATGATGGTAGAATAGAGCCATTTCTCGATATCATTCAACAGGTTCGTCCACATAAAGGACAAATAAAAACAGCTAAAAATTTTCGCCAAATACTCAAAGGAAGTGAACTGATTAAAAATTCCACAAAACAAGTTCAAGATCCATATTCTTTTAGATGTATCCCTCAAGTTCATGGTGCTTCAAAAGATGCAATTAATTATGTTGCTAATGTATTTCTAACTGAGATAAACTCTGTAACTGACAATCCAACAATCTTCCCTGATGAAGATTTGATAATTTCAGGTGGTAATTTCCATGGTCAACCTTTAGCAATATCTTTCGATTTTTTGAGCATAGCTCTATCTGAATTAGGTAATATTTCAGAAAGAAGAATTTACAGATTAATTTCTGGACAACGAGGTTTGCCTGCTTTCCTAATTGCAAACCCTGGCTTAAACTCAGGCTTTATGCTGCCTCAATATACTGCTGCTTCAATTGTCAGTCAAAACAAACAACTTTGTACACCTGCTTCAGTTGACTCAATTAGCTCATCAAACGAACAGGAAGATCATGTAAGTATGGGTGCAAATGCAGCTACAAAAACACTAAAAATTGTTAATAATCTTGAACGCATTCTTGCAATTGAACTTTTTGCTTCAACACAAGCTTTAGAGTTTAGAAGACCTTTTAAAACTTCTCCATTTTTAGAGTCTTTTATTTATGAATATCGTAAAAAAGTGAGCTTTGTTAAAAATGATAGAATTATGTATAAAGACATAAAAAAATCTGTTGATTTTTTACAAGAAATTAAAATATTAATGCCTGATGAGAATTAATTTTTAACTGAACATTAATCATTTATCAATATAGCAATGTTTAAAAAAAAATTAAAACTAAATTTCTATTGTTTCTTAATAATCCTTAAATCCTCAAAATTATTTCATAGCGAAAAGTTGAAATGTTCGTCAGTGTTTGCGTAGCCCAGCGAAGAGTATTACAGGTATAGCCCTTCGGCGAGAAGGTCTGAGCGAGCATTCCCAAAAATGTCATTAGGTTCAGCTTTGCATAAGATTTAGTTTGCGGATATAAGGATAATATAAAACATATATTTTTCTATCAAATACTGTATAAAAATTTATTATTGTTTTATTAATATTTTTTGTTTCTTTTGTAAAAAAATAAAATTATTAAAATTAAATATAAATCAAAAAAAAGGAAAAAAAATTATGACACTAATAGTAAAAGGTTCGGGTTTAACCATTAAAGATGTTGTAAATGTAGCTCGTAATGGTGAAAAAATAGAACTTCATCCTGATGCAATAGAAAGGATAAAAGTTTGCAGAGCAATGCTTGAGAAAAAGATTGAGGCTCATGAGATAATGTACGGCGTTAACACAGGAATAGGTGAGTTTTCAGAAGTTGTTTTAAACGATGAACAAGTAAAAAATTTTCAAAGATACCTTATTTATAATCACTCTGCAGGTATTGGAGACCCAATGCCAATTGAATATGTAAGAGGTGCAATGTTAGGGAGGATTAATGTCCATGCTCACGGTAATTCAGGATGTCGTCCTGAGATAACACTTACTTTAGCAGAGATGTTAAATAAAGGAGTAACACCTTACGTTTGTCAAAAGGGTTCAGTGGGTGCAAGCGGGGATTTAGCACCAATGGCACAAATGGCTCTATTACTGATGGGAGAAGGCAAAGCATATTATAAAGGCGAATTGCTGCCAGGCAAAGAAGCTATGGATAGAGCAGGTATTGATATCCCGGACTTACATGCAAGAGACGGATTAGCAGCTATTAATGGATCAAATGTATTAACAGCAATGAGTGCTCTTTTCCTTTATGATGCAAACAACTGGCTAAAACAAGCTAATATAGCTGCTTCTATGTCACTTGAAGCATTAAAAGCAAATATGAAACCTTACAACACTAAATTACATGAAGTAAGAGGCTTTAAAGGAGCTATCAGATCTGCAAAAGCTATTAAGAAATGTGTTACAGGAGGCGACCTTGATGAAAATAAAATAAAATGTAAAGTTCAAGATGCATATTCAATGCGCTCAACACCACAAGTTATTGGTGCTGCTATTGATGCTCTGGATTATGCTCGTTCTCAAGTTGAAATTGAGCTTAATGGTGTTGGTGATAATCCGATTTTCTTCCCTGAAGATAACCTTCAATTAACAGGAGCTAATTTTCAAGGTTCACCAGTCTCACTTCCAATGGATATGGCTGGCGCTGCTATCACTATGGTTTGTGTGATGTCTGAACGTAGAATGAACAGATTAAATAATCCTGCTTTAAGCGTTGGATTACCTGCTTTTTTGACAAAAGGAGCAGGAATGTTCTCAGGTTTAATGCTTAGTCAATATACTGCTGATACGCAAATCGTTGAACAAAAAATACTTTCAGCTCCTGCTTCTATACAATCAATTCCTGCAGCAGCAGACCAGGAAGATTTCGTTTCTATGGGTATGAACACTGCTATTAAAAATTTTCAGATACTTGACGATGCCTATGGAATATTAGGTATTGAATTTATGGCAGCTGCTCAAGCCTTAGATTTCCGCGAATATAAATTCGGTAAAGGAGTTACTAAAGCAAAAGAAGTTATTCGTAAACATGTTGAATTCCTGGATACTGACAGACCTTTATATGAAGATCATAATAAAATGAAAGATCTGGTAAAATCCTGTGAAATATTAGATGAAGTCGAAAAAGAAATTGGTAGTTTATAAATAAAGTCTGCAAAAAAAATATTTATTCAAAAATTTTGAACTATACTCAATAAATATTTACCAAAAATTAATAATTAATGTCCGTCTTTAAAGTCAGTGTTTAGTTCAGAATGACGTCTTTTGTAAATGACTGTTTTAAAGAC
>CAYNBX010000177.1:0-4314 GCA_964395505.1 uncultured Bacteroidales bacterium
AGTCATTTACAAAAGACGTCATTCTGAATCAAACACTGACTTACGGATGTACACTAATTAGTTTTTGAAAGAAAACTCCAATAATTGCGTTATACCCGTATTAAAAAAAGCATAAAAACTAACTAATGTTTGTAAAGTTAAAAAGTAAATATAAAATTTATAAGTTTTTACCAAGCAGTAAATTAATTTGAACCTGGTATTTCAATTAGAAAGGAGTATCTTTATCTTCTTTCATATCGTTCATTTTTGAAGGAATTGTATAAGTATTAGGTTGTTTTTTATCAAAAACATCATTTTGAATAAAACCTGTTTTGTCAAATTCACTAGGTTCTAAGTCGACAAACTTTGCGAACTTACTGATAAAGCGTAATTGAATGTTAGCTTGTGGTCCGTTTCTATGTTTTGCAATAATAATTTCAGCAATTCCAGCAGTAGAATTTCCTTTTTCATCTTCGTCAATATCATAATATTCAGGTCTGTAAATAAAAATCACCATATCTGCATCCTGTTCAATAGCCCCAGATTCTCTGAGGTCAGATAAGATAGGTCTTTTAATGCCTCCTCTTAATTCAACAGAACGGTTTAACTGTGAAATAACAATTATTGGTATATTTAATTCTTTAGCAAGAGATTTTAAAGAGCGGGAGATATTACTTATCTCTTGTTCCCTATTAATTTTACTTTCACCTGTTGTTGCCATCAATTGAATATAATCCACAACAATAAGCTGAACTTTACGCTGTTCTTTTAAACGACGGCATTTTGCTCTTAGTTCAAATATCGAAAGTGCAGGTGTATCATCAATAAAAATAGGAGCATCAATAAGATTTTCTATTTTAACATTTAGCTGTTCCCACTCATAATTTTTAAGATCACCTTTTCTCAACTTATTTGCTGATAAATTTGTTTCACTTGAAATGAGCCTTGTTACTAATTGAATTGAAGACATCTCAAGAGAAAAAAAAGCAACAGGTATTTTAAAATCCACAGCAATATTACGAGCCATAGAAAGTGCAAAAGCAGTCTTTCCCATACCAGGACGAGCAGCAAGTACAATAAGATCTGATTTTTGCCAACCTGAAGTTATTCTATCTAATTCGGTAAAACCCGAAGGCACACCCCTTAAATTGCTCTCAGAATCCCTCGCCGCCTGAATCTCTTTTATTGCTTCTTTGACTAATGATTGCATATTGCTGTATTCCCTTCTGAAATTATTTTCACTCAATTTAAACAAATTTGACTCAGCCTTATCAAGCAAATCAAAAACATCTGTCATATCTTCATAAGCATCTCTTATAACTTCTGATGAAACTCTTATCATTTCTCTTTGAAGGTATTTTTGATACAATATACGAGTATGATATTCTATATTTGCTGCAGATGCAACTCTATTAGTAAGCTGTGTGATATAAAAAGGACCTCCAACTTTTTCTAATTCACCAGTATTTTTAAGTTCATTGGTTACTGTTAAAATATCTATTGGTTCTGAACGTAAAAAAAGATTGTATATTGATTTGAATATTATTTGATGTGCTTCTTTATAAAAAACTTCAGGTTTTAAAATGTCAATTACAGCAGTTAAAGCATTTTTCTCAAGTAATAAAGCTCCGAGTACAGCTTGTTCAATATCTACTGCTTGTGGAGGTATCTTCCCTTGTTCCATAAATGGAAGTACATTAGTTTTAACTTTTCTCTTTTTTGTACCTTTAATATAATTATTTGATGCTTCATTCATATTTCAAAAATACATAATAATAATATTTATATTTATAAAAAATCACATATTTTTATTAACAATTTTCTATTAATCTCTTTGTAACAAAATTACCCTTTATTAAATTATATCTTTTCATTCAAAAAATTAAAAAACTCCATTATTGTCTTTGTATTAAAATACCCATAATCATTCAGGTTTTTCTTTAATTTATTGAACTTTAATATATTATCCTCTTTTTGCAATTCTAAAAATTTATTCTCTGCCATAATATCACTGTTTATCTGTAATTTATTAATATCCGATAAACCAATAAGCTTATTTGCAATATTTTGTATAGAATAATCTGACTTTAATTTTGGACTATAATACATTACTTGCCTAAATATTATAAATATATCAATAATTCTTTCTAAAATAGAATTAATATTAATTGAATATTTTTTTAAATGTAAAGCAATATCATTTAAAACCAATATTTCTTTGTTTTGATTATAAATCAATATTGAACCATCTTCGCGTAAATCATTTATTAAATTTTCGATAAATTTTCTTCTTGGGTCAATATTTTTTTCAGCAATAAAATTAATTTTTTTGATATCACTTTGTTTTGATTTTTTATACATAATTGAATATTGAAAAGGTATTTTCTGATAAGGTTTTGAATTGTCAAATAAAGGAAGCGCAGGACTTACGGTCAATATTTTTAAAAAATATAACGGATATCTAATTGTCCTAAAAAATTCCGATAATGAATTTTGGTTAACAAAGTCTTTATTATGAATATAACATTCTATTTGAATCCTTTGAGCTTGAGTTAATGGATAATTTTTTGGTACATCATTTGCTTTTACAATACCTTTTTTATAAAGTTCAAATTTCTGTTCTGTTTTTAACTCACTTATTTCAAAAATTGATTTATCAGGTATATGTTTCCAGCAGTGTCCTAAAAAATCACAAGTGTATGGAAAATAACAATGTTTACCAATATCAATATCGGGTGAATGTTTTAATTTTAAAACTTCTTTTTCTTTTATAATTTGCTTTTTCACAAAAGACTGATTTTGCAGCACTTTATTCAAAACACTCTCTTTTTTAAATAATTTCTTAAGGTCTAATTCGCCAATACGAATATAGTCTTTATTAATGTATATGATAAAAAAATCATTAAGAGCAATGCCTGCATTTTTTATAACATAATATTGTAAAGAAGCATCCAAAACAAAAGTATCAGAAACAGACACAGAGCTTTTAACTTCATAAGCATTCCACTTAGCCTCTTGTTTAACTAAAATATCAAGAGCAGTCAAAACTCTATCATATTGAAAGCAAGCCTCATAAATAACATTTTCTCCGTTTTTAATAAAGTCATCAGTTTTGATAACAGCCTGAGGATACTGAAAGGGTGTTTTTGGACCTGAATTGACACCTCCAGGGAACAAGTCTCTTGCAAGTATTCCAACATTTGTTCCTCTTAAAAATTTTGATTTTTGCTCAAAAGAAAGTTTGTCTCTCAAAAAATAACGATTTTTATAAAGATAGAGAGATTTTAAACATTGTAGTCCTCGGATAAACGTAGATTTTGACAATATATGTCTTTCCATTACTTTTTATATAATAGCTTTTTTGCTTAATGCGATTTTCATTAAAAATTAAACAAATATCATATCTTCTAATTTTATCAATGGTTTCCCCTGATATCTGAGTAAAAGTTGAGCCACTGTAATAGTATCTTTTTGACAATATTTTACAATTCTCTTAAGGTTTTTTTCTTTCCAATAAACTCTTGCTACATCGCTGCCTTCAATATCATCTTTTGGATCGGAAATATTAAACAAAGCAGCTAAAAGCTTTAAAGATGTATAATGTTTATAATCTCCAAATTTCCACAACTGCATAGTATCTAAGTGCGATACTTCCCATGGCTTTTTCCCTGAGATATTTAAAATATCAGGTATTTTTATGCCATTGATAAGCATCCTTCGCACAATGTATGGAAAATCAAACTCTTTGCCATTATGAGCACATAATAAGTTCTCTTTTTTATTATAATGTTTATTTAACAATTCAGAAAACTCACAAAGCAATTTTTTTTCATCATCACCATAAAAAGATTTGATTCTAAACTTCTTATTTTTAAATAGACCTGAAGAAATACAAATGATTTTCCCAAATTCAGAATAAATTCCAGCTCTTTGAAAAAGGCTTTCAGGTGTATCGTTTTCCTGTGTTTTTATCATTTTAGCTTTCTTATCCCATAAAACTTTGAAAGTATCAGAAAGCTGATTATAATCCTCACATATAGGAACTGTTTCTATATCAAGGAAAAGAATGTTCTCAATATTAATGTTATCAAGCATAATAAAATTGTTTCAAATTAATTGTAAAGATAAAAAAATATTAAATAAAATCCATTAAATTTGTTTCTTTTATGAAACATAACCCGAGGTATAGGTACAGGCTATGACCAAAGAGAATTAAGATTTTAGATTTAATTTGGGCGGCCCTGTACATTTCACCCTGATACGTTTAACTACAGGGCAAGCAAGGAAATGATTATATTCTGAAATTCGAAACTGGAAATTAGAAATTGGGAAAAG
>CAYNBX010000178.1:0-4283 GCA_964395505.1 uncultured Bacteroidales bacterium
TTGTTATGTGTTTTTCAGTAAGCCCTATTTAGTGTCGGAAAGACAACACTAAAATATATAATATTATTGCAATATAGTTTATTTTACAGCCTGATTACATTGGTAGCTTTTCGATTAATGCAAATGGTAACTTTTGGATTAATATAAGCACTATTTAATAATAATTACATTATTTGGCTTTATCCATTGCAGAAAGTTTTTTATGCATTGCTTTAGCAGCTTTTCTACCTGCTCCCATTGCCTGTATTACAGTTGCAGAACCTGTAGTAATATCTCCACCGGCATAAACAAATTCTTTAGAAGTTTCGTAGGTTTCAGGATTAACTACAATATATCCTCTTCTGTTTCTTTTGATATCAGGAGTAGTTCTAAATATTGTTGGATTAGGTCCGCTTCCAATTGCAACAATAACAAGGTCGCATTGCAAAATAAAGTTAGAATTTTCAATAGGAATAGGTCTTCTTCTTCCTGAATCATCAGGTTCACCTAATTTCATTTTTATACATTCAATAGCTTTTACTGTGTCATTGTCAGTACCTATATATTTTACAGGGCTTGTCAACAGTTTAAATTTCACACCTTCTTGTTCAGCATGGTGGGTTTCCTCTGCACGTGCAGGTAATTCATGTCTTGATCTTCTATAAACAATAGTTACTTCACTTGCACCTGTTCTAATAGCTGTACGAGCACAATCCATAGCAACATTACCACCGCCAATTACTGCAACTTTATTCCCGTGAGGCATAGGAGTATCATATTCAGGAAACTTGTATGCTTTCATAAGATTCATCCTTGTTAAGAACTCATTGGCTGAAAATATATTTCCTAAGCTTTCACCTTCAATACCCATAAATATTGGTAGGCCTGCACCAACACCTATGTAAACAGCATCAAAATGTTCCAATAGTTCATCAACAGTAAAAATATTTCCAATAACATGATTTACTTGAATTGTACATCCTATTTTTTTTAAAAAATCAATTTCAAATTGTACAATAGATTTAGGTAATCTGAATTCAGGTATTCCATAAGTTAACACACCACCTGTTTCATGTAAAGCCTCGTAAATAGTAACAGAATAACCTAATTGACGCATATCAGCAGCAACAGTTAAGCCTCCAGGTCCAGACCCCACTACAGCTATCTTCTTATTAGTATTTTTTTTAATGATAGGAATTTTTACAAGGTCCATTTTCCTTTCATAATCTGCTGCGAATCTTTCAAGTCTTCCTATAGCAACAGGTTCATTTTTTAACCCTAGTATGCAATTTGCTTCACATTGACTTTCTTGGGGGCACACACGTCCACATATTGCAGGGAAGACATTCTTTTCTTTTATTTTTTTTGCTGCCTGGTCAAATTTTTTATCTGAAATAAGTTTAATAAATGAAGGAATATCAACATTTACAGGGCATCCTTCAACACATCTTGGTTTTTTGCATTGTAAACATCTGCCTGCTTCAAGAAGAGCTAATTCTGAGGTGTATCCAAGAGGAACTTCCCTGAAGTTATCAATCCTATATTTTTGGTCCTGTTCTGGCATCTCCTGACGTGGAATTTTTAATTTAATTTTCCTCTCATCTTCTTTAGAAATACCATGCCACTCACAACCTTTTCTTAAACATATATAGAAGGGTATTAACTTTGCATAGACTGCAACAATTACTTCTGCTACTTCTGATCCGCATACTTCACACTTTACTGTATGACTGACTAAACTTTTTTTACAATGAGGACAAATCAGGTCATCTAATTTATCCCCATCTTTAATAGGAATTGATGTTTTTATATCAAAAACATCAAGAAAAGGACTTAATTTCACTATCAATTCTTGTCCCTTGTATATACCATTAAAAACTAATGATTTTTCTAATTTTCTTTCAACATTGAAAGTGTTGTTGCAATATGGGCAATAAAAACTTAAATAAGTTTTATATTTAAGATATCTTACGTCTTGTTCAAACATATACTTTTGTTTTATTTAATAATTCAGCTTAATATATTTTAATCAATAATTAAATAATGAATTACAATATGTTGTAAAGTTTATCAAAAAGATTTAAGGGTTTGTAATTTTATTTAATAGAATATAATAAAGAATCTTTTTCATCTTTAAGATATAAAGAGTTTCTTTTCTCAAGTTCTTCAAAATCAACTTTATGACCATCGAAATCTGGGCCATCAATACAGGCAAACTTGGTTTGCCCACCAACTTTAACTCTGCAGCCGCCACACATACCTGTACCATCAATCATTATTGGATTAAGGCTAACAATTGTAGGCATATTATATTTTTTTGTTAGTTTGCAAGCATTCCTCATCATAATAATAGGTCCAATTGCATAAACTAATTTGATGTCATATCTTTCTTCAAGATATTTTTTCAATGGTTGAGTAACAAATCCTCTTTCTCCATAACTTCCATCGTCTGTTGTAATAACAAGTTCATCACAAATTGTGTTCATTTCATTTTCCAAAATAAGCATATCTTTTTCTTTAGCACCCATAATTCCTATTACATAGTTGCCTTCTTGTTTAAATGCTTTAGCAATATGATGCAGAATAGCCACACCTGTGCCTCCACCTACCATCAAAACTGTTCCAACTTTTTTAATATCAGCCGGCTTTCCTAAGGGACCAACAATATCTTTTATAGAATCACCTTCGTTTAATGAGCGCATTAAGGCAGTTGTTTTACCAACAACTTGAAAAATTATTGTGATTATACCGGCAAATTTGTCTTTATCAGCAACTGTAAGTGGAATCCTCTCACCAGTTTCATTAACCCTTACAATTACAAATTGCCCGGGTTTAACTTTTCTGGCAATTTTTGGAGCACTGATATCAAAACGAATTATCGTTCCCTTTGCCATCTCTTGTTTTCTAATAATTTGAAACATATTTCTTAACTGTTTAAAACTTTAAAAAATGATTTTTTTACCATTCAATACTATCTTCTAATTCTATGTCATGAATATCCTCTTCACTTAAACCATGCCACCTGCATCCTTTTCTGGAACAGATATAGAAGTCAATAAGTTTTGTTCTGGCAGCAATAGCAATTTTTGCTACAGGAGAACCGCAAACTTCACATTTTTTGTCTTTAACCATTAGACTTTTATTACAATGTGGACATACTAAATCTTTAACAGTTTTATTTTCTGATAAAAATATAGAAGATTTTGATGTAAAGACATTAAGATAAGGACTTAAAAGTAAAATTCCTGTTTCACCATTATCCTTTACTACTTTAACCTTAAGTTTATTATTTTCAATCAATGATTTTTTACAATTAGGACAAAATGCTTGAAGAAAAGCTCCAGTTCTTACTATTTCTTTTATCTCTTCGTCTTCTTTTATTTCAATATGTTCTGTATAAGGCTTAGGTTTAAATTCGTTTTCTTGTTCTTGTGATATTTTTTTTAAAGCTAAAGATATGTCTTCAAATTTAAGAAAATGACCTTTACATCCAACACGCGAACAAAAACCAACTTTACCACCAATATCTAAAACTAAGGGAATCATAGGAGCCTGACAATAATCACATTCCATATCACTTTTGATTTCTGATGAACAATTAGGACAGAAAAATTTTATAATTTCGTTTGTTGGTAATTCTATATCACATTTATAATTATAACTCCCGTAAATAGAACTTAATCTGATTATGCCTTTTTTATTTTTAACCTCAATATTTAATTTAATACTTTGTTTACCATCTACTAAATTTTCCTTATCCATCAATGATTTACCACAAACAGGACATTTTACATTTAAAGAAATAAAATCATACATTGTATTTCCCTTTCTTGTTTATTACCTTATATCCGCAAACTAAATCTTATGCAAAGCCGAACTTAATGCCATTGTTAGGAATGTTCGCTCTGACCTTCTCTTTGTAACAATAGATACGCCTGCGATGCTCTCCGCTCTGCTATGACAACACTGACGCACATTTCAACTTTTTTTTTGCAGCGAAGTTATTTGCAGATTTAAGATATTATTAAAAATAAAATTTGATATGCAATAATAAATAAAATATTAATAAATACAATATTTTTTTAATAATATGAATCTAAAATTGATTTTTTAATGAATAAAAGTATTTTATTTTTTTTGCAGCCATATCAAGTTCTATAAGATTTGTATAATATTATAAATTTTAATATTAATTAATTTATTTTTGATTTAATATTAAAATATATATGAATTTGAAGGCGAAAAATAACACTTGTTGGTAAAGTGCGAAGAACCGGATTGATAGAAGTTCCTTTTGGAACCAC
>CAYNBX010000179.1:0-4281 GCA_964395505.1 uncultured Bacteroidales bacterium
TTTGAAATTAGATATTTGAAATTATGCTGCTAAAAGTAAGTTTTTTCCCAATTTCTAATTTCTAATTTCCAATTTCATTATATAATCATTCCCTTGTTTACCCTGTAATTTACCCTGTAGCGAAGCATATCAGGGTGAAATGTACAGGGTGTGTCAAAATTAAATCTAAAATCTTAATTCCCTTTGGGCATAGCCTGCCCCGACACCTCGGGGTATGTTTCATATTTTTAAAAATATGTTTAATATATTTAATCAATATTCTATTTTTTCTTCAGTTTCCTTCCACACCTTGAATACTTCTAAAGCTTGGTTTTTCATAATTTGTTTTGTAGGTATATGTCTTTTTTCAATTGGCAATTCAAGTTCTTTATAGATGAAAGAATCGTCAAAACCAGCATTTGCAGCATCATTTTTTGAGCTTGCGAAATAGAGTTTTTTTATTCTTGCCCAGTAAATTGCTCCAAAGCACATAGGACAGGGTTCGCAGCTCGAATATATTTCGCAGTCATTTAATTGAAAAGAATTTAGTTTTTTGCAGGCATTTCTTATTGCAACAACTTCTGCGTGAGCTGTTGGGTCATTATTTAAAGTTACTGAATTTACCCCTGTTGCAATAATTTCCCCTTCTCTAACAATGACTGCACCAAAAGGACCTCCCTTGCCTGTTTCTGCATTTTCCTTTGCTAAACGAATAGCTTCGGACATAAAATATTTTTCTTCAGAACTCATATAGAATAAATTTAATATTTTGACTATTGAAAATTTTATTATATCTCATTAAGACAGGATATGATAATATTACAGCTTTTTCTTATCTCATCTTCATTGATTATAAGAGGAGGTGCAATCCTAAATGAATTCTCATTAAACAAGAAATTATCATGAATTAAGCCTCTTTTTATAGATAATTTTAAATACTTTTCAAGTACCACTTTATTTTCTAAACGTACAGCCATCATTAATCCTTTAGAACGTATTTCTTTAACTTTTGGATGATTGATAAGTAATTCCCTAAATAGTTTTTCTTTAGCAGGTACATCTTTTATCAGATTATCATGTAAAAGTACTTTCAAATTGGCTAAAGCAGCAGCACAGCAAACCGGGTTTCCACCAAATGTAGTGATATGTCCAAGAGCTGGTTTATAAGTTAAAGTTGACATAATTTCTCTTGAAGAGATAAAGGCTCCAATAGGCATTCCTCCTCCCATAGCTTTTGCTATTGTAAAAATATCAGGTATTACATTGTAATTCTCAAAACTGAAGAGTTTACCTGTCCTCCCAAAACCTAACTGAACTTCATCAAAAATTAATAATGTGCCTGTTTCTTTGCATTTTCTTCTAAGTTTTACCAAATAATCATCCTCTGGTAAAATTATTCCAGCTTCAGATTGAATGGTCTCTGTTATAACGCAAGCTGTTTTATCAGTAATTTTATTAAGATCTTTAAAATTATTAAATTCCAAAACACGAATATCAGCAAGTAAAGGACGGTAAGAATTTTTATACTCTTCATTGCCTAAAACACTTAATGCTCCTTGTGTGCTTCCATGGTAAGCATTTTTAAAAGTAATTATCTCAGTTCTTCCTGTATATCTTTTGGCAAGTTTTAAAGCCCCTTCAACAGCTTCGCTGCCTGAGTTAACAAAAAAAACATCATTTAATGATTCTGGCAAATTATCTGTAAGCATTTTAGCAAGTTCTATCTGTGGGGTTTGAATATATTCTCCATAAACCATTAAGTAAATATATTTGTCAAGCTGATTTTTTATTGCTTTTATGACTTCGGGATTTCTGTGACCTATATTACTTACTGAAACACCTGATATTAAATCAATATATTTTTTCCCTGATTTGTCATAAAGATAAATTCCTTCTGCTTTTTCAATTTCAAGGCACATAGGTGAATTAGAAGTTTGACCTATATGTCTTAAAAATATTTGCTTTTGTAATGACATTTTTGCTTTAAATTTTTATGATTTGTAAAAGTAATTAAATTATAAGAATATGTTGATTATAAGGCTATAATTTGGTATAAATGATTTCAAAATCATTAAATAAAAATAAAAAAAGCAAATCTAAAAAATATAAGAAGTGCTTTTTTTAACTAATATAATGAAAAGAAAACTATTTTCCCAGACTGGACAGTATTATAGCTTTTATTGTATGTAAACGATTTTCAGCTTCATCAAAAACAACAGATGCTTCTGATTCAAAAACTTCTTCAGTAACTTCCATACCATCAATACCAAATTTTTGATATATTTCTTCTCCAATAGTTGTTTCTCTGTTATGAAAAGAAGGCAAACAATGCAAAAATTTAACATTTGGATTTCCAGTCATTTCCATTACTTTTTTATTTACCTGAAAAGGTTTTAATAGTTTAATTCTTTCTTGCCAGACAGAATCAGGTTCACCCATTGAAACCCAGACGTCAGTATATAAGAAGTCGCAATCTTTAACTGCTTTATTAATATCTTCAGTAATTAAAATTTTAGCCTTAGTTTGTTGAGCAATTTCTTTGCATTGTTTTTGTAAATCTTCAGCAGGTTGACAAGCTTTGGGAGCAGCAGCTCTGAAATCCATACCCATTTTAGCAGCAGCAACCATCAATGAATTTCCAACATTATTTTTAGCATCACCCAAAAAACAAAAAGATATTTTATTTAACGGTTTATCAGAATACTCCATCATAGTCATCAAATCAGCTAGAGCCTGTGTTGGATGGAACTCTGTTGTTAAGCCGTTCCATACAACCACACCTGCATATTTGGCTAATGTTTCAACGATTTCCTGCCCAAAGCCGCGATATTCAATGCCATCATACATTCTTCCGAGTACCCTTGCTGTATCTTTCATTGACTCTTTATAACCAATTTGAGAGCCAGAGGGTCCTAAATAAGTAATATGAGCTCCCTGCTCTTCAGCAGCAAGTTCAAAAGCACATCTAGTGCGTGTTGAAGACTTTTCAAATATCAATGCAATGTTCTTGCCTTTTAAATTTTGTTGTTCTGTACCTGTATATTTTGCTTCTTTTAAGTAAAAAGAAAGGTCTAATAAAAATTTAATCTCTTTTGGAGTGAAATCCAACAACTTGAGAAAATTTCTGTTTCTTAAATTAAATGCCATAATTTTACAATTTATTTATTAATTTCTGAATATTTAAAGAAATATTTTAGTGCCGCAATTATTATCATGGAGATTAACTGCTTCGGTGATAATAGTTTCTTTTCCGCCATTTTTAACAAAATGTATTGCAGCCCTTATTTTAGGTGCCATACTCCCTTCTGCAAAATGACCTTGTTCAAGATACTCTTGTGCTTGTTTAATATTAATCTTATCTAATTTTATTTCATTTGGTTTGTGAAAGTTAATGCAAACTTTTGGGACATCAGTTAAAATAAAAAATTCATCTGATTTTATGTTAACAGCTAATTGAGAAGATGCTAAATCTTTATCAATCACAGCATCAATACCTATCATTTTATTATCGCCATTGTAGTAAGCAGGTATGCCTCCTCCGCCAACAGTAACAACAATATTACCTTGTCTTGCTAGCTTTTCAACAATCTCCCAGTTATTAATTGTAACAGGTTTAGGTGAAGCAACAACTCTTCTCCATCCTCTCTGACGAGGGTCTTCATGAAAAACCCAATTATTTTGTTTTGAAAGCTCTTCTGATTCTTGTATTGTATAAAATGGGCCAACAGGTTTTGTGGGATTTTTAAAGGCAGGATCATCTTTATCTACTACAACCTGTGTGATTAATGTTACAATATTTTTTTTTATGTTATGCTTTACTAATACATTTCTTAACTGCTGTTCAATCATATAACCAATAGAACCTTGCGTTTCAGCAACACAGATATCTATTGGCATTTTTGGAACGCCAAAAATCTTAAAACCCCCTTCGTGCTGCAATAACACATTCCCTACTTGAGGACCATTACCATGACCAATTACAATATCATATCCTTTTTTTATTAATTCAACTAAGTGAGTACAAGTATTATATACGTTCTCTTCCTGTTCGTCAATAGTTCCTGTTTGGTCATCTCTAAGTAAGGCATTACCTCCAAATGCAACAACAGCTAATTTTTTCATATTATTATAAGTTATTTTATATAAATCCTTAAATACTTATTAACTATAATTTTAAATATATATTATTTCTTAAATAAATAAGACTGCAAATGTATTATTTTATTTAAATATTTTTATAAAAATTTATTGAACTAGGCATATAAGTAATAGTAAAATTTATTACTAAAAAATAACTGTATT
>CAYNBX010000180.1:0-4272 GCA_964395505.1 uncultured Bacteroidales bacterium
AAAATGAAAATATGAAATATTGGAATCAATTTCCTTTGTTCCGTCTTATATTACCTTTCATTTTTGGAATTATTACCGCTTTATTAATAAATTCCGAAATTCATATCCCAATTTTAATTTTTGTTAGTTTATTGATTTTTGTTTTAATTTTTGCCTTTTATTCAAATAGGCTTGTAAATTACAGAAATCGTTGGTTATTTGGTATAATTATTTATGTTTTATTGTATTTATTTGGTTTTGAGCTTTGTATTGATACAACCCCAAAATTCAAACATAATTATTTTGGCAATTTTACTAAAGCAAATAGCATAGTAATATCAGAGGTTACAGAACCTATTGTAGTTAAAGCTAAGTCATATAAAGCTATTGTAAAAGTTATATATGTAAAGGACAGTAATAAATGGGTTGGCACAAGTGGAAAAGCAATAATTTACTTTCAAAAAGATAGTCTTTCCTCACAAGTTCATTATGGAGACCGTTTGTTGATGAATATAAGATTTGATATGGTAAAAACACCTCAAAATCCTGACGAATTTAATTATAAAAGATATCTTTCCAATAAAGGGATTTATCAACAGGCTTATGTAAAATCCGGGACCTGGTATTTATTAAGCAGTAATAATGGTAATAAATTAATTGCTTATTCTATTGGTTTAAGAAATAGATTACTTCATATTTTAAAACAAAATAAAGTTACAGGAGATGAATATGCTGTTGCATCTGCAATGCTTCTCGGTCATAGTGATTTCCTGGATTCTGATTTAAGAAGAGAATACTCAAAAGCAGGAGCAATACATATTTTATGTGTTTCAGGTTTGCATGTAGGTATTATTTATTTAGTATTGAATTACTTATTATTTTTTCTTGATAAAATTAAATATGGTAAGTATTTAAAAACAATGATACTTATTTCTTTGATTTGGTTTTATGCATTGATAACAGGATTATCACCATCAGTAATGAGGGCATCTACAATGATTAGTTTTGTTATTGTTGGCTATGCAATAAAACGATATACAAATATTTATAACACAATAGCTGCTTCTGCTTTTTTATTAATTATTATTAATCCTTATATTATCACAGAGATTGGTTTTCAGTTGTCATACTCTGCAGTAATTGGAATTGTTATGCTGCAGCAGCCAATGTATAAATTATGGATAACAAAAAATTGGTTTTTAGATAAGATATGGGCATTAATGACAGTTTCGGTAACTGCACAAATAGGTACTTTACCCATTGCTGTATTTTATTTCCATCAATTTCCAAATTATTTTATCCTAACAAATTTGATAGTCATACCATTGTCTAGCTTGATTATTTACTCTGGTATCCTGGTTTTTCTGACATCTCCCTTTGCTTTACTCTCAGCTTTCTTTTCAAAAATCCTTGTAGGATTAATTTTTGTTTTAAATTATTCTGTGAGATTTATTGAAAATCTGCCTTTTTCAACAACTAATAGAATTTCAATAAATTATGTTGATATGTTTTTTCTTTATGGAATAATTGCAAGCCTGGTGGTTTTCTTTTTATTAAAAAATAAGGTATTTTTTAAATATGCTCTATTGTCATTAATATTTCTTTTGATTTCTTTTTCTGTTAAGAATATAGAGCATACAAAGCAGCGGAAATTCATTGTTTACAACATCAGTAAAGCTTCTGTTTATGATTTTATTGATGGTAAAAAAGATTATCTCTTTGCTGATTCTTTGTTGTTAAAAAATAGAAAAAAACAATTATTTCATATAAACAATTATTGGATAAAATCGCAAATTAAAAGAAATGTACTGGTAGATTTAAATGATTCTCAAATGGATTCAATATTAAATGAGGATAAAAAAAATTTAGATAAAAAAAATGATTTTATACAGTTTTATGACAAACGAATAGCTGTTGTTAACAATGAATTTAAAAGTCTTAAAATACACAAAAAAATAAAGATTGATTTTCTTATAATTGCTGATAATGCAAGAGTAAAAGTTTCTGATTTATTATCAGAGTTTAATATAGGACAAATAATTATTGATTCATCAAATTCGTATTGGAAATCTAATAAATTAATTGGGGACTGTAAGGAATTAGGTATTAAATGCTATTCCGTTTTACAATCAGGAGCTTTTGTTGCTGAACTTTGACAATTTTAAAATATATAATCTTAAAATCTTATCTAAAATTTATTCCCTGAGGAAATCCAAAACGAAACATAATTAAAACAATAATCAATATTATCAATACTATCCATGAAATTCTCTGTTCTTTACTTTTTTTATCAGCATTTGTTTGTGGTTTGATTTTATAATTAAATAAAACAGGGATAATCATAAATAACATTAACAAATATAAAATCTTATCATAAAAAGAATTATTAGGAATTCTTATTAAGAAAATCAAGGCACTACCTATGAGCCAGGGCATAAATACAGTGGTAAATAAAAATGAAAAACGTCTTGACCTGGTTGTGATATAATATGGGTTTGAAAAGACAAGAAAAGCTTTAGCAGAAAACGACCCTATTAATACCATAATATATAAAACAGCAACAGAAAGTACCATTTTTGTATTAAAAGAAATATTCATCATATTTATAGCATTTCCTACTCCTGAATTAGTAATCAACCCATCAACAAAAGCACCAAAAAAGAAATTAAAAGCTTGCAAATATCCCCATAATATAAAAACGCTTAGCAAGCATATTTTTTTCTTTAATAAAAAAAACAAAATGATAAGCAATACGCCTAAAAATAAACAAAAAAAAGGACCTGTAGAAAAAATTGAAACAACAGTGTCGTAAGTCCACAAAAGTGAATTTTTAGGCAAAAGAAATTTAATTTTATAATAATAAAGCGTTGTTTTAATTCCAAAATTTGAAGCTATAAAAATTGTAACTAATTGATTTATTATGTATAAGCTCAAAAAGCAAAGAATATAAATAATTGTAGAATTGATAGATGAGATAATTAGATAATGATGATAATTTTTATAAGATGATTTTTCTGGCATTCTTCTCGTTATTTCTTGAGCCATACAATAGAGTTTGGTTTTTTTTTAAGTAGGAATTTTATTTGATTTTGGTACCTAATTCATTCCTTTATAATAAGTTTTTGAACTGGCACTAATTATTACTATTTTTAATAAAAAATGTTATTTAAAAACTAATATAGTCACCTTGTTTAATATCATATCTATCACAGAATCCTGCGTTTACTTCAACAACAAACATTGCTGGTTTATATGATGGAATAGATTTTTCAGAATAAGGTGTTGTATTTTTTTGTATAGATACGATTTTACCATTTTTATCGACAAATATTATATCAAGGGGTATAATAGTATTTTTCATCCAAAAAGATTGTGGTTCTTCTTTATCAAAAATAAATAACATACCACAAGTATCAGGCATATACTTTCTGTACATTAATCCCTGCATTTTTTCCTGCTCATTATCTGCTATTTCAATATCTATTTTTTTTATCTTTTTTGAACCCTCTTTATTAAAAAAAACAAGTTCCCCTTCCTTGACAAAATGAATCCCGGTCTGTTTACTGTCTTTTGTTTTCGTTCTGTATTCTTTTTTGATGCTTATTGTTTTCTTATCTTTTTTACCACTTTTTGTGAAATAAGAAATAATAAGTATTAGAGCAACTATTAAGATAATAATATTAATTATCTTATTTTTTCTGACATCAGATTTTTTTTGTGATGTATTCTCATTTATTGATTTCATTTGTATTTATAGAATTTAGTTTTTTCAAATTTGATTTTTCCTTAATAATAACTTGCAGCATAGAGCTTTTATACAAATATTATATAAAAATAATTGAATGTAAAAACAGCACTAAATTATAAAATAATTTGTTTTATGTTATTTTTTATTTTTTAACAATATAGACAGTGCTTGAAAGAAAACTCTGTAATTTGTTCTATTATTGATATTGCAAAATAAAAACAGTTTTAATTTTTCATCAAATTGTTAAATTGTTTTATTGTTTAATTGCCTGCTAAAATTATATTTCTTTCTTGTTTTATAAAATCAAGAGTTTCAAGTTCCTGTAGTTTTGTCTTTGCATCTGGAGGAAATTCTTATAATTTAAATTCAAAAAGAAGCAGCTCAAAGTTCTGTGGGATACCGGATAAGCCTATCTCTTTTGTTCATGTCTGTATGAAACTGTTTTCAAATCTAAGTATAAACAAGTATTCCCTTATAGAATATATATGAAATATTAATTTTATTAGTTTTTTTGTAAGAAAATATAAACAGATGAAACATCCATG
>CAYNBX010000181.1:0-4260 GCA_964395505.1 uncultured Bacteroidales bacterium
ATGAGCATTTTTTTTGACGAGCCTAACGCAGAAAATGGACATTATGGACAAACACTAATTTACCCTTATATTCGCAAACTAAATCTTATGCAAGGCCGAACATAATGACATTGTTGGGAATGCTCGCTCAGACCTTCTCTTCGTAACAAGGGCTGCGCCTGCGGTGCTCTTAGCTGTGCTGCGTCAATAGTGACTCATATTTCAACTTTTCGCTGCGAAGTAATTTGCAAATTTAAAGTTAAAAAAGATTAAGTTGATTATCTTTCACTTTTATTGGTTTTTTATATTTACTTTTTGGTAGTTCTGTTAATTCTTTTTCAATATTATCAAGATAAGGGCTTCTTTGCAAATGATATTCTTTGCCCATAATATATCGTTTTTCTGCATGGGTGAGAAAAAGAAACTCTTTAGCACGAGTCATTCCAACATATAAAAGACGTCTTTCTTCTTCAGGATCAGATTTTTGATTTTCAAAAATAGAATAAGGCAGTAACCCATCTTCACAGCCAACAATAAAAACACATTTAAACTCAAGCCCTTTGGCTGAATGAATGCTCATAAGTGTTACACTTTCCGTATTCGGCTTATAAGTATCAACACTTGTGCCTAAGGCTGTGAATTTTAAAAACTCTTTAATATTGTCTCCAAAATTATGAGCATAATCAAAAAGATTCTTTATTAAAGATTTATACTTTAATTTCTCCTTGCTAAAATAATTATCAATAATGGATTCAATTGCATCTTTTACAGATTTATTTTCAATAAGGTGACTTATTCCCTCAGACTGTGACTCATTGATTATTTTCTTATCTATTAATTTATTTTTTATAAAAATATTATCAGGATTTAGAGAAAATTTTAGAAAGTCAATAATAGAATTTACAGGTTCTTTTTTAAAAAAAGGAATGTCGCCAATAATTTGATAAGGTATGCTGTGGTCGTTGAAAGCTTTTTCCAAAACTTTAACTTGTTTACCAATCCTGAATAATACAACAAAATCTGAAAGGCTTTTAATATTTTCATCTTCATTACCCTGAGTGATGTTGCTGTCCATTGAAAAAAAACGCAAACCCCCAATCATTTTTTCTATGGTTCGTGCGACAAATTCTGCTTCACTTTTATCAGTAGTATTTTTAATAATTTTTATTTTAACACCTTTTTGCAAACCTTTCAGTAAAATATCTTCTGAAATATTATTTCTAACAACCTCATTTGAAGCCTTAAGTATAAGATCAGAACAGCGGTAACTTTTCTTTAGCTTGTAAATAGAAGCATTTGGGTAATCATCAATGAAAGATTGGATATATTTTATGTTAGCACCGCGGAAGCCATAAATTGCCTGATTTGGATCTCCAATAACACATAAATTTGAATCCTTATCAGGCATCATCATTTTTATTATTTGATATTGTGCAAAATTAACATCCTGATACTCATCGATTAAAATCCACTTATATTTATTTTTATAATAAAAAAGTGTTTCTGGATATTTTTTTAAAATCATTGCAGGGTAGTATATCAAATCATCTAAATCAAAAATATTTTGTTTTTCTAAAAATGTATCATAATATTTTATGACAGATTTCAAATTTTCATCTTTTATTTCGTTTATTGAAAGCAATGATTGTTTGACATCAGTTATTGATTTTGAAATTTTTTTTATATCCGTTTTTTTATAACCTGCTTTAATAAGGATTTGTTTTTTTTCATCTTCATCAATGATAATAAAATTATTGCTTCTACCTGTTTTATCGATTTGGTCTGTAATCATTGAAAGGCCAAAAGCATGAAAAGTAGTAACTTTAAGTTCTGAAATATCAGCTTTGTTATACAATAATTCATCCAAACGCTCTTTAACTTCCTTAGCTGCTTTATTTGTAAAAGTTAAGGCCAGGATATTTTGCGGATATATATTTTTACGAAGTATCAAATAGGCTATTCTGTATGTAAGAACCCGTGTTTTGCCAGTGCCAGGACCTGCGGTAACCAAAGCAGGACCTAAAAAATGGTCAGCAGCTTGCCTTTGCTCTTTATTAAGTTCATAAAGAACATCATCAGATGAATTGGACAAACTATATGTCCCTTTTATTTTAATGTTTGGTGTATTTTCAGAAAGTGATTTTTTTAACTCTTTGTATTTTTTTAAATCGAAGTTTATAAGCTCAATACTTTTTTTCTTTGAATATTTTTCTGCATCAGGCTCCATAAACAATGATTCCTGTGATTCAATTTCTTTTGGTTTATTATTAAAAACTTTTATTTTGCCAAATACACCATCAAAGCCTTCTTCAATATAAACCTCTCTGTTTCTCATTCGTCTGATTGCTTCAGCAAGTATTTCTCCTCCAATTTTTTTTACATCTTCAATAGTAAAATTATAAAGCAGATTGAATTCCGATCCAGCTTTTTGTATTAAAGAATTATATTCCCGGGTGATTTTCTTAGAATTTTTACCAACTCCCTGTATCTCGGATAAAATTTCTTTTAAAGGAATTAAAGAGTAGAACGGGAGTCTGTTTTTTCTATCCAAGATGTTATCTCTGTCAGTAAGCTGTGCAATACGATTCATAACGCCAACAGTAACTTTTTTTCCGCAAACAGGACAGATGCCATTATGTCTTAGCGTTTGTAAAGGGTTCCATTTAATACCACATTTTCTATGTCCATCAAAATGGTATTTACCTTCCTGTGGAAAAAAATCAATAGTACCAAGAAAATGCTCGGGATTACCTGTTTTCATAGCATCAATAATGTCATAATAAGATAATTTAGTATTAAAGATATTGGCATTTCTCCCTAATTTTTCCGGGGAATGTGCATCAGAATTAGAAACAAGGGTATATTTATCTAAAAAACTGCAAGTCCAGTTCATAGGTGGGTCAGTAGAAAGCCCTGTTTCCACAGCAAAAATGTGAGAAGAAAGATCTGCATAACACTCTTCAATAGTGTCAAAACCTGATTTATCGCCAAGAGCAGAAAACCATGGAGTCCAGATATGAGCAGGGATAAAAAATATATCTTCATTGGCGTCAAGTACTATTTCTAACAAGTCGCGTGAATCTAAGCCTAATATTGGCCTGCCATCAGAAGTAATATTAAATTTTAAACTTTGTAATTTCTGTTGTATTTTTTCAACAGTCTCAAAATCCGGAGCTAATATACAATTATGAACTTTACGAACTTTGTCATATTTTTTGTAGATATTACTTATTTCAGAACTAAGTAAAAATCTTACCTCATTATCTTTAGTTTCAGGTATAGGGCAATGTAATTTATATTCATCTTTAAGTTTAAAAAGTCCGGGTTCAGCAGGCTCTAACTTTTCTTTAAGTTCCTTTGTCCAACCTGGATGTGTGAAATCTCCAGTGCCAATAACTTTTATTCCTTTAATCTTGGCCCAGTAATCTGTATATTCAGGTTTTAGATCTTTGCTTGTTGCAATAGAATAATGAGAATGAACATGAAAATCACCTATAAATTTCATAATATATCTTTATTTTTCTATCAAGAACCTTAAGCATTTATTAATCCGAATAATTCATCAATTATTTTGAATTTGCTCCGTTTTTCAATAATAAATCAACTATGTTATTAAAACTTTGATTTTTTGCAAACCAAAGAGCAGTTACACCGTTATTATCTTTAGCATTTACATCAGCACCTGATTCTATCAAAGTTTTTGCTGTTTGTAACTTTCCTCCATTGCAAGCATACATCAAAGCAGTATAACCCATATTGTCTTTTTTATCAATTTCTGCTTTATTTTCAATTAATAGTTTAACAATTTTATCATTACCAGTAAAAGCAGCAGACATCAGAGGTGTTTGTCCTTTAAAATCCGCCATATCAACAGAGGCTCCTGCATTTGTTAATCTATTAACTATTTGAAAAGCACCATTAGCTGATGCAGCCAGCAAAGCAGTGCCGCCTTCAAAATCTTTGTTTACAGCACTTGCTCTTGCATCAACATTTACATCATGTGAAATTAAATATTTAACAATGCTTAATTGTTTCTTCCCTGATGCTATTATTATTGCCGGCATCCTGTTTTTGTCAACAGTATTAGGATTTGCACCATTTTTTAAGGCTTTCTTAACCTCCCCGGGATCATCTTTGACTATTGCATTAATTAGCCTTATATCTTCAGGTGATAATCTATATGGGTTTGTCTTCCTTTTTATTAATAAATATATAAACAAAACTATCACAAGTGTAAGCCCTAATGTAAGTATTGACATAATAAGTTTTTATCAAATTAAT
>CAYNBX010000182.1:0-4260 GCA_964395505.1 uncultured Bacteroidales bacterium
TGTTTTAAAGACAAGTTTACCCCGTAGCGCAGCGTACCGGGGCATAACGCAGGAATCGGACATTATGGACAAAAAATAATTATACTTTTTTTATATCTGAAAAAGTATAAATTAATGTAACATTTCATAATTATATTCGTAAAATTATTAAAATATAAAACTAATTGTCATGAAAAAAATTCTATTATTATTAATGATTTGCCTCTTATTTGGTTTAAATATTTCTGCTCAAAATAATTTTACTAAATCAAATATAATGATGCATAATAATGACACTAATGCATCAAAGGACAGTACAGAATATGAACTTATAATTTTTGAACCCGGGTTTCATTCATGGTTTGCAACTAATAGAAAACCAATATGGTATTATTCTAATGAGTATTATAAATACTGGGATTACCTTTATACAATTTATTGGAATATTAATTATCTTTCTTATCATTATATGAACAGAGGTAAAATTAATCCATATAATTGTTATATAGATTATAATTATTATACTGATTATGGGATTAAACTTAATTTTAAACTGTATTATTATTTCAAATATGTTGAATATAAATATGATGTGAATATTATTCCGCTAAGAAATACTTTTAATGGTATTCATACAATGTAATTATTAAAAAAAACAATTTAAAAAACCTCTCAATTAGTGTCTGTCTATAATGTGATATCCTTACAATACAAGACTTTAGAATTAAGAATTATGCTGCATTTATTATCTGTTTATTAAAAAATGAAAATCTAAAATTTCATTAATATGATAGACTTAATGGATAAACTTTGATTAGGGTGATTATTAATTTATAAGTCAGTATTTTGCGAATCATCATCTTGTATTTGTCTCCAATTTTTTTTCAGTAATCCTAAGCTAATAGCAAGATCAATAATTTTTTGATTACGTTTTACAATAGGAGGGTCTATCATTTTAGTTCCTAATGATACAACACCCAAACCTTTCTTTTTTGCCTCGTAAAAAGCATTTACAATTTTTTTAGCTTTTTCTATTTCTTCTTTTTCAGGAGCGAAACAATCATTTACCACAGAAATTTGTCGAGGGTGTATACAGCCCATACCTTCAAAACCAAGACTTTTAGAAATTTTTGCATTTTCTCTCAATCCTTCCATATCTGCCACATCAGAGAATACAGAATCAATAGCTTGAATTTTAGCAGCATGGCAAGCATTTACCAATCTGGTTCTTGCATATAATGTTTCATTTGCTTGTTTTGTCCTTCTTACCCCTAAATCAGCAGTATAATCTTCTAATCCTATTGCCATTGCAGCAACATTATTAGAAGCTGTTGCAATTTCAAATGCTTTTTCAACACCTAAGGCACTTTCAATGATTGGCATATAAAACACTGGTTTTTTCAAATTATGTTGTGATTTAATCTTTTCTATTTCAGCGTCTAATTTTTGAATGGTTTCAGCACTCTCACATTTAGGTATTAAAAGCAAATGAACATTATAAGGGATAATATATTTAAGGTCATCAATACCTCTTTCCCCTTGATTAATTCGAACCATTCGTTCAGCACCATAAAAATCAACCTTGCAAAGAGCATTACGAACTAATAATCGGGCTTCGTCTTTTTTTGCTGGTGCTACTGAATCTTCTAAATCTAAAATTATTCCATCCGGTTTATGGAGTCCAGCATTTATCATCATACTTGGAGTATTGCCTGGTATATATAACCTTGAAAAACGATATTTATCTCTTGAAGAACTGTATTTATTTTCTTCAATAATATCAAATAAATATTCCTTATCTGTTTTAACTATCTGCTTTATTGCTGCTTCTAAACGTGCTGCTAATACAAATGGCAAGGCTCCAGTATCTTCAATAAAAACATTTGCATTTTCAATATTGAATAATTTTAATATCTCTTTTGTTAATTCAATTATTGATTTACCAAAAATTGTTTTTACCTTACTTTTTAATTGTATTTCAATACCTTTATCTTCTGTAAGCTCAATTGTGACAAAGCAATCCGAACGGATACGTTTACCCTTATTGCCTGCTGTTGATATTTTTCTCATTTATTTTCTTATTAATAATCTTAATGTTTATTAAGTATAGTTAAAAAATAATCTTAAAAATAATACAAAAAATTTATTATATTTTTCTTATTAATTTATTTATAAGGTACTGCCAGTAATTTAATGGAAGAACTGCAATTGAAAGAGGATAAAATTTATTTTCACCTCATCCCCTAACCCCTTCTCATAGAAGGAGAAGGGGAATTCCCTTTCCTACAGGAGAGGCTTAGGTAGAGGTCATACTTGCTTTTATACAGGACTCAATTTTTATTTACAAAGTTTTTAAAATGCTTCCAATCAACTATTCCAATAAAAACACCTCAGCCATTAAAATAACAGTAGAACTATTTATAAATATCCTTACAAAAGTAACATCAGTTTATTAAAAAAAAGAGAAGTTAAAAAAATTTATTTTAACTTCTCTTTTTTTTTCAAAGATCTGAAATAAAGAAAGCCATTATTTTTCTGGTTTTTCTTTTACAGTCGTGTCTTTAACTTCTTTTGCAGCTGCGTTTGTATCTACTTTAGTAGTATCTACTTTTTTTGTAGTATCCACAACTGTTTCAGTTTTTGGTGTAACAGCTTCAGTTTTTTTCTCCTTAGCTTGATGACAAGCAGTTAATGAAAAAAATCCTGCAATCATTAATAATAATAATAACTTTTTCATTGACTTTTAAGATTTATTGATTAATTAATTACAAAAATATAAAACATATTATAAACTTACAAATATATTTTTTTAATAAAAATAAAAATATTAATTTTCACAAATAATTATTTATATAAATTATTACTTTTGCGACACTATTATTTATAATTTAAATTTTAAGATCATGAAAAAATTAATTTATTTATTTATTATTTTAATTATAGGTGGTGTAAGTTTTTTATCCTCTTGCAGCAAAGGTGAAGATGATAATATTAATCTAAAACCTAATATTAATTTTGTTGGTGGGGAAGATTTTATTTCAAGTGATGTTACTTTAAATGTTGGACAACAATTTAAGGCAGGAATTAATGCATCTGAAAATTCAAATTCAAATAAAAAACTTGAAAATTTTAAAATTACACGTACGTTCAAAAATGTTCCTCAAACAGTACTTGATTCTTCTATTAATGAAAGTAATTTTTCAATTAATATCATAGCAACTTCTAATCCTCAAGTAGGCGATGAAAGATGGGTATTTTCTGTTACTGATAAAGACGGGCAAGAAAATGATGTTAGTTTTACAATTACAACACAACCTTCTTCAGGGCCAATTAATACTTATAAAGAAAAAATATTAGGTTCATATAACAGTACTACTGGCAGTTCTTTTGCTTCTATTGATGGTACTGTTTACACACTGGCAGATGCTAAAACAAATGCTCAAAAAATTGACTTCTTATATTATTATGGTGCAAATGATAAGGCAACAATTGCCGCCCCTAATGATGACCACGCAAAAAATGTATATAATGATGAAACTAATGGACTGCAAACATGGAGCGTGTTAAATCCTACAAAATTTAAAAAAGTCACTAATACTATTAACTGGGATGCAATAACTAATGATGAAGTTATTGTTAATGAAACTGCTAGTGGTGTTACAAATACAAGAAAAGACCTTTTATCAGCTGATGATATACTTGCATTTATCACAGCTTCAGGTAAAAAAGGTTTAATAAAAGTTGAATCAATTGAAACAGGAGATGATGGAACAATAACAATTTCTGTTAAAGTTCAACAATAAATAATTGAAATTATACTAAAATGAAAAGAGATACTTTTTTTAAGTATCTCTTTTTGTTTATATAATCTACATAAATGCTTATGACTTTATTAAAGATACAGAAAGATAAGATTAAAAAAGAAAAAAATTAAATAATCATTAAGCAAATAAACAAAAAAACAACAGATGATTATTTACGATAATTTTAACAATTTTTTATTTTAGAATATTTGATTTTTTAACAATTATTCGTTTTTTTTGCAAATGCTAGGTAATGTCTAAAAGAAAGCTCTATAATTTGCTCTATTATTGATATTGCAAGATAAAAATCGTATTAATTTTCCATAAAATTGTTCAATTACTTTATTGTTCAATTGCTTGCCACGTAAGTAGGTTTGCCCTGTAAAATTGCAAAGCAATATTTAACAGGGAATGACAGTATTGTTGTTGAAATAAAAGTAATAAGGGAAATAACAATTTCATCCCCTGAAATGCAAAG
>CAYNBX010000183.1:0-4259 GCA_964395505.1 uncultured Bacteroidales bacterium
GTTAAGATTGATTTATTGATAAGTCAAAACTTGTGTATCTAAAAATCAAGAAACATTTTTTTTATTAATTTTGGCAAAAATTTAAAATTTAATAATAAAACAGAAAGATGCAGATAGCTTCAAAATATGACCCTGGGAAAACTGAAGATAAATGGTATGCTTTATGGATGAAAAAAAAATATTTTAAATCAGTACCTGATGAGCGTGAACCTTATACAATAGTTATCCCTCCTCCTAATGTAACAGGTGTTTTACATATGGGACACGTACTTAATAATACAATTCAGGATGTGCTGGTCCGCAGAGCACGTATGCAAGGGAAAAATGTTTGTTGGCTGCCTGGAACTGACCATGCCTCTATTGCCACAGAAGCTAAAGTAGTTGGAAAACTTAAAGAAAAAGGTATTAATAAATCTGATATAAGTCGTGAGGAATTTATTAAATATGCATGGGAATGGAAAAAAGAGCATGGCGATATAATACTTGAACAACTAAAAAAATTAGGTGCTTCATGCGACTGGGATAGAACAAAATTTACTATGGATAAAAGCATGTACGAATCCGTTATTGATGTTTTTATAGATTTATACAATAAAGGTTTGATATATCGTGGTATTAGAATGATTAATTGGGACCCAAAAGCTTTAACTGCACTTTCTGATGAAGAGGTGATACACAAAGAGATGAAATCAAAACTATATTATCTGCGGTACAAAATAGAAGGTACAAATGACAGGTGGATTAATATTGCTACTACACGTCCTGAAACCATTCTCGGTGATACTGCTGTTTGCGTTCACCCTGATGATAAACGCTTTATACATTTAAAAGGGAAAAGAGCGATTGTCCCTCTTATTAACAGGTCAGTACCTATTATTCAAGACGAATATGTTGACCTTAAGTTTGGAACTGGTTGTTTAAAAATTACGCCTGCCCATGATATTAACGACTATAATATTGGCATTAAACATAATCTTGATGTTATTAATATTTTTAATGATAACGGGACTTTAAATAAAAAAGCTCAATTATATATTGGTGAAGATAGATTTGTAGTAAGAGACAAAATAATAAAAGAATTAAAAGAGAAAGGATATTTAGTTAAGATAGAAGATTACATTAACAAAATAGGATTTTCAGAAAGAACTGATACAGTTATAGAGCCAAAACTATCAATGCAATGGTTCATGAAAATGTCTGAATTAGCAAAACCAGCTTTAAAAGTGGTAATGAATGATACAATTAAGTTTTACCCGGCTAAATTTAAGAATACATACAGACATTGGATGGAAAATGTTAAAGATTGGTGTATCTCACGCCAATTATGGTGGGGTCAGAGAATCCCGGCTTATTACCTTTTAGATGGGAAAATTATTGTTGCAAAATCCATTAAAGAAGCCTTAGAAATTGCAAAATCAAAATATAAACTGCCTGATTTAGAACTTAAGGACTTAAAGCAAGATGAGGATGTTTTGGATACATGGTTTTCGTCCTGGTTATGGCCAATTTCTGTTTTTGATGGAATTCGTCATCCAGATAATAAGGAAATCAATTATTATTATCCAACAAATGATTTAGTCACTGCTCCTGAGATTTTATTTTTCTGGGTTGCAAGAATGATAATGGCAGGTATAGAATACAGAAAAGATATACCTTTCAGAAATGTATATTTTACAGGCATTGTAAGAGATAAACTTGGACGTAAGATGTCAAAATCTTTCGGCAACTCCCCTGAGCCTGTTAAATTAATGAAAAAGTATGGTGCTGACGGTGTTCGTGTTGGTATGTTACTAAGCTCTCCTGCTGGTAATGATTTACCTTTTGATGAATCATTGTGTGAACAAGGAAGAAATTTTAGTAATAAAATATGGAATGCCTTGAGATTGATTAAAGGTTGGGATATTAATGAAAAAGTTGAGCAACCGTTATCAAGTAAAGTTGCAATAAAATGGTTTAACTCTAAACTAAATAAAACAATAAAAAATATTGATCATAACTTTTCGAAATACCGTTTGTCTGATGCATTAATGTCTATTTATAAATTAATCTGGGATGATTTTTGTTCCTGGTATCTCGAAACCATTAAACCTGCTTATAAAAAACCTATTGATAAAATTACTTATGATGCAAGCATCTTATTCTTTGAGAAACTGATGAAAATACTTCATCCTTTTATGCCTTTCATCACGGAAGAGATATGGCATCATCTAAAAAACAGGTCAGATGATGATAATATTATAATTGCCTCAATGCCAGAAGCAGAAAAATATTCAAAAAAAATACTTGAACAATTTGAATTTGCTAAAGAAGTTACTATTGCAATTCGTAAAATTAGAAAAGATAAAAATATCCCTTTCAAAAAGCCAATTGAATTATCAATAAAGAAAAACAATAACGAAAAACCAGACACCACTTTTGACAGCATTGTTGCCAGGCTTTGTAATATAAACTCTGTAAACTATGTAACTG
This sequence comes from uncultured Bacteroidales bacterium, assembly GCA_964395505.1. Taxonomy (GTDB): domain Bacteria; phylum Bacteroidota; class Bacteroidia; order Bacteroidales; family AUK083; genus AUK083. The sequence goes on from CAYNBX010000183.1 coordinate 2,470, forward strand.
ATAAAGTTGAAACATCTGTTTCATTTATTATTAAATCAACAGAGTTTTATGTTCCTCTCGGTGAAAGCATTGATGTTACAGCAGAGATAAATAAATTGGAAGAAAATTTAAAATATACTACTGGATTTTTAAGTTCAATATTGAAGAAACTTAATAATGAACAATTTGTGAATAATGCTCCAGCAAAAGTTGTTGAAATGGAAAGAAGGAAAAAAGCTGATGCAGAATCAAAAATTAAAGTAATCAAGAAACAATTGTCAATGCTAAAAAAGTAAAGTTATAAATTCAAAGATTTATCTTTAATCAAAGTTTGGTTTCTGTCAGGGCCAACAGAAAGTATAGAAACAGGGAGTTTTGATTGATTTTCAATAAACTTAATGTAATCATCAAGTTCAACAGGTATTTGATTAATTGAATTAATATTATCAAGAGATTTATTCCATCCTTTTAGTTCTGAATAAACAGGAGTAAATATTTCTTCTGATGTTTCAAAAGGGACATAATCAATTAATTTATTATGATATTTATATCTTGTACAAACTTTTATTGTTTTAAAATCGTTTAACACATCAGCCTTAGTAATAACAAGATTTGTAATTCCATTCAGCATTATTGAATATTTAAGAGCAACCATATCTAACCAGCCGCATCTTCTCGGTCTGCCAGTAGTTGATCCAAATTCATTCCCTTGTTTTCTGAGTTTTTCACCTATTTTATTATTTAATTCCGTAGGGAAAGGTCCACTGCCAACACGAGTACAGTAAGCTTTAACTATTCCGTAAAGATTTCCAATTTTATTAGGAGCAATACCCAAACCAGAGCAAACACCAGCAGAAATTGTATTTGAGGAAGTTACAAAAGGATAAGTACCAAAATCTATATCTAATAAAGTTCCCTGAGCTCCCTCTGCTAATATAGTTTTGTTATTTTCTAAACTTTTATTTATAAAATATTCACTGTCAATTTGCTCAATAATTTTTATTTTTTCAATAGATTCAAACCATTGTTCTTCATATTCCTTAAAAGGCAGTCCATCAATTAAATATTTATCATAATTGAAATTATAAGAATCAATGAGCTTAAGATGATGCCTTTTTAATGTTTTGTATTTTTCATAAAACTTTGAATTATTTATTTCACCAATACGAATGCCTATTCTTGCTACTTTATCTGTATAAGTTGGTCCAATGCCTTTAAGTGTTGAACCTATTTTTGACTTCCCTTTAGATGCTTCATAAGTTGCATCTAACAATCTATGCGTAGGTAATATAAGATGTGCTTTTTTAGATATTAATAAATTTTTAGATGCATCAATACCTTTTTCTTTAAGTGTGATAATTTCTTTATTTAAAATATATGGATCTATTATAACCCCATTACCAATAATGTTTATCGTATTTTTATGAAAAATTCCTGAAGGTATGATATGCAAAATATGTCTTTTGCCATTGATTTCAAGTGTATGTCCTGCATTAGCCCCCCCCTGGAATCTTGTTATTATATCATATTTTGGTGTTAATACATCGACTATTTTCCCTTTGCCTTCATCACCCCATTGTAATCCTAATAAAACATCAACTTTCATATTTTTATATTTTTTTATATAACTCATTATTAAATATTTATCTTTAAAAAAAATATTAGTAATATTTGAAATTAGATATTAGAAATTAGATATTATACTGCTAAAAGTAAGTTTTTCCCCAATTTCTAATTTCCAGTTTCGAATTTCATAATATAATCATTCCCTTGTTTACCCTGTAATTTACCCTGTAGCGAAGCATATCAGG
>CAYNBX010000184.1:0-4243 GCA_964395505.1 uncultured Bacteroidales bacterium
TTTTGCTTTGCAAAATTAAAATCTATGATTTTATTTAACCGGATAAATTCTTAACGGATTACGTTTTATCAATTTAAAATTTAGAAATTGTTCCGATAAAAAATAATTTAAAACGATAAAATTTCCTATTGATAAAGCTTTGGCAAATATTTTATTCGTTTATGTTTTTATAATAGACACGTAAAATTTTGCGTCTCTACACGGGATAAATTTCATTTTATAATCATTCTTCTGCCTACCCTGTAATTTACCCTATAGTTAAACGTATCAGGTAGAAATGTACAGGGCCTGTCAAAATTTACTCGTCATGGGTGTTTCATCTTATCAAAATATTCTTAGAGAAAATTTATACCCCCTTTCTGAGTATTTTCTTTAGCTTTATTTTATATCCCTCTTTTTCACAAACTGGGCAATAAGTCGATTTTTCAGTAAATTCAAGTCCGCAGCGTTCACAATAATATCTTTCAAAATAAACTATTCCGTTTCTGGGGGAATGAGAAACATATATAATTCCAACTACTGGAGTTAAAAATAAACTGATAATAAAAGCCTTAGCACTTCCAATTTCTCTTTTTCCACCAATAATTGAAAGAATAAAAACTGCTAAAAGATATGCAATTATTATAATGATAAAATCTAATATCGACATAAATGAATAAAATTAACAGGTAATAATTTAACAGAAATACGCTATTTTACAACTTAATAAAGCATTTCATTAATAAAATTTAAAGAATACAAAATTAACAAACTTTTTATGATAATTCAGAACTATTATATTTATCTTGCTTAGCAAACTTTTGGAAGATAAAAAGGAATAATGCTGATACTACAATAGAAGCAACAGACAAAGCAGCATTATCTTTAAAAAATTCCATTGGTTTTTTCTGAAAAATCGCAATACAAACCAACAAAATAACATATATAATTCCACTGGTAAAACTTGCTAATGCGGCTGCATTCTTAACCTTTGTATGGAAAGAAGCAATTGCAGCAGGAATTATTGTAAAACCTAAACCTGTTATGAAAACAATAACAGCAACGAGATCTCTAAAATTATATGCAAAAACAAATCCAAGAAGTGAAAAAATTACAATAAACAACCTGGTCTGTTTCATTGACTGATGTTTGGATTGTTTTTTACCTGATAAATGACCAAACCAATCTATTGAAACACTTGATGCGAGAACAAAGATTATAGTATCAGCAGAACTCATTATTGCTGCAAAAATCAAAACTAATCCTGCTCCTATATATTTGTGTGGTAATAAAACAGTCAAGCCTTCAGCAAAAGCATCTTTAGCTTGAATCCCGGGCAAATTGACATGGGCTGATAATCCTACTAATGTAATAATAAAGCCTGTAATAATTACCAATATTGCAGAGAGTATAAATCCTTTTTTTACAACCTTAGAATTTTTTGCTGCATAAACTCTTTGCCAGTATTCAGCAGATTGAAAGATTATAAATATTCCAAAAACAAAAAATGCTATAGTCATCGAAATATTCATCTGTGAAAAATCAAAAAGTTCAACTACGATATTTTTTCTGTTTCCTTTTAACACAAATCCCATGAAAACAAATAAAACAAAAACTACGAGATACTGAAATATATCTGTCTTAATAACACTTCTAAATCCACCTGCGAATAAATAAATGCCTACAACTAAACTTGAAAACAACAGTGCAGTTTCATAAGACCATCCACTGATATTAGCAAGAATAGAACTACCAGCTATAAATTGATTCAACAGCATCCCAAAATATACCACAAAGAGAATCATAGCTGAAAGCAAACCAATTCTTTTATCAAACTTATAATAAAACCAATCGGATAAGGTAATAAATTTCTTTCTTCTGCTTATTTTTCTTATTTTAAGAGCATAAGGAATAAAAAGCAAAAAGCCTGCTGCTGTTCCAATAAATACAGCTATGGCAGATATTCCAAACTTATAAACATAAGCAGTATATGCAACAATAGCAGCTCCTCCAATATAACTAGCTACAACAGACATTACAAAACCCCATAAGTTCAACTTCCTGCCTGCTATAAGATAATCTTCGTCTTTTTGATTTCTTGAGCTCCAAATTCCAATTCCAATACAAATCGATGCATATAAAATCAATAAAACTAAATCAGTAGTTGATAATTTAGGACTTGCAAATTCTATATCATAGAAACTAAAAACTGATTGTACAAAACTTATATTATTAGCTATCATATATTATTTAATTTATAAACAAAAATTTATATTCTTTCAAATAAAATCATGACAGCCATAGTTTAACATCATCAAGTTTAGGAATAGATAAATTCAATTTCATTTTTTTACGTAATCCACAAATTAGATTATATAATTTATTAGGATTTGATTCTTTAAATTTTCGAATTGTTTTAAAACCAGCCTTTCTTATAACAGGTATCCATTCTGGAGGTATTCCAAGAGCTTTAAAATCCTCATCAGTATCTATATTTTCTTTCTTCTCGGGTCGCATTTGCGGGAAAAACAACACATCCTGAATAGAATGAGAATTTGTCATTATCATTGCTAAACGGTCTATGCCAATACCAAGACCAGCAGTAGGAGGCATCCCAAATTCCAAAGCTCTCAAAAAATCCTCATCAAGTACCATTGATTCTTCATCCCCTCTTTTACGCAATTCTAATTGTGCTTCAAAACGCTTTCTTTGGTCAATAGGATCATTTAATTCTGAAAAGGCATTACATATCTCTTTGCCATTACAAATTGCCTCAAAACGCTCTGCTAAGCCTTTTTTACTTCTATGTTTTTTTGCTAAGGGAGACATCTCAACAGGATAATCAGTAATAAAGGTAGGCTGAATTAATCTATGCTCGCAAGTCTCTCCAAATATCTCATCAATCAATTTCCCTCTGCCCATTGTTTCGTCAATAGTAACATCTAACTTATTAGCAACATCTATTAAATTCTTTTCATCCATTTCTGAAATATTAATGCCTGTAAAATGCTCAATAACTTCATACATAGTAAAACGCTTCCATGGTCGCTTGAAATTAATAACATTATCCCCTACTTTTATCACAGTAGTCCCGTGTAAGTCAATAGCAATTTTTTCAACCATTTCCTCAACAGTATTCATCATCCATTCATAATCTTTGTATGCAACATACAATTCCATTTGAGTAAATTCAGGATTATGGTAACGATCCATACCTTCATTTCTGAAATCTTTAGCAAACTCATAAACACCATCATAACCTCCTACAATAAGTCTTTTCAAATATAATTCATTAGCTATCCTCAAATAAAGAGTTATATCCAATGAATTTTGATGTGTTTTAAAAGGACGTGCAGCAGCACCACCATACAAGGGCTGTAAAATAGGTGTTTCAACTTCAAGATAACCTTTCTCATTTAAAAATGAACGCATTGAATTAATTAAAGCTGTTCTTTTAACAAAGGTTTCTCTTACGTCAGGATTTACTATCATATCCAGATAACGTTGTCTATACCGTTGTTCAGGGTCAGTAAAAGCATCATAAACAATACCTTTTTTTTCTTTAACTATTGGCAAAGGTTTTAGCGATTTGCTTAATAATTTAAATTTTTTAATATGAATTGTTATTTCTCCCATTCTTGTTACAAAAACAAAACCCTTAACACCAATAATATCTCCAATGTCAAGAAGCCGTTTAAAAACAATATTATACATGGTTTTATCATCTCCCTTACATATATCATCTCTCTTAAAATAAAGCTGTATTCTACCTGTTGAATCTTGTATCTCTGCAAAAGAAGCTGCTCCCATAATACGCCTGCTCATTATTCGCCCTGCAATGCTTACATCCTGATAAAGAGTATTATCTTCTGGAAAATTCTTATGTATTTCCTTTGCAGTTATATTTATTTCAAATGATTCAGCAGGATATGGATTAATACCTAATTTATAAAGCTCTTCTAAAGAATCTCTCCTTACAATTTCCTGTTCACTTAATTCTAAACTCATTTTCTTTATATTAATTTTTTTGCAAATATAATTAAAGAATATAAATATCAGGATATCCATTTAGTAATACCTTAAATCCGCAGATAACTTCGCAGCAAAAAGTTGAAATATGTGTCAGTATTAGCGCAGCACAGCGAAGAGCATCGCAGGCGCAGCCCTTGTTACAGTGAGAAGGTCTGAGCGAGCATTGCCAACAATGTCATCAGGTTCGGCTTTGCATACGATTTAATGTTTGTCCATAATGTCCATTTTCTGC
>CAYNBX010000185.1:0-4243 GCA_964395505.1 uncultured Bacteroidales bacterium
TGTCTGTTTTTTAGGTGTCAGTCAGTTTTCCTGCTGGGTCAGGAAATCTGAATTTTGAGAATATAAAAAACATTGTTCTACTTTTATTTTAATTGCCAAGGTGTTTTTATTGAAATGATGGAGTAATGGAATGGTTGATTGGTTGATTGATTGTAAGAATTCTAAAAACTGTGTAAATAAATATTGAGACCGGTAAAAAAAGCAAGTATGGCCTCAACCCTTAACCCCTTCTCATAGAAGGAGAAGGGGTTAGGGGATGAGGTGAAAATAAGTTTTATTCTCTTTCAATTTTAATTCTTCCATTAAATTCGTGAAAGTACATAAAACATTATTCTTGAAAATATATTCTTTTTACTCTTCTTGAAATATTAGTAAGTATTTCATAAGGGATGGTTTTAAGGTCTTCAGCAAGTTTAATAATAGGATAATCATCGCCAAAAATAATTACTTCATCTCCTTCTTTAGCAGATATATTGGTTATATCTATCATACACATATCCATACAGATATTACCAACAATAGGGGCAAATTTACCATTTATAAGAAGTTTCCCATTCCCATTGCTAAGTTTACGATTCAGACCATCTGCATAACCAATTGGAACGGTAGCTATTTTCATATCATTTTTAGCGATATATTTTCTGCTGTAACCTATGCTGTCATTAGCCTGGACATTTTTTATCTGTGATATTGTTGATTTTAATGTACTTATATTCTGAAGGCGGGCTTGTACATTTTTATCAGTGCCAATACCATAAATACCAATTCCAAGACGAACCATATCAAATTGAGCTTCTGTAAACCTGATGATTCCTGCTGAATTAAGAATATGAAGTAACATAGGATGGTTATTATGAGATTTTATAAAGTTGCTCATTTCAGAAAAAAGCCCTATCTGTTGTTTAGTAAAATAGTCATATATAGGTTCATCACTTGCGGCAAGATGCGAGAAAACAGACTGAACGTATATGTGATTATTGTTTTTTAAATGTTTTACAAGTTTATTCAAATCTTTGCTTTCAAAACCCAGGCGATGCATACCTGTATCTAATTTTATATGTATCTTAACAGGTTTATTATATGGAATTATATTTTTTTCTATGGATTTTTCCAACAAATTAAGAATTCTGAAATTATAAATTTCTGGTTCTAAATTATATTTCATCATTGAATCAAAGCTCTGCTCTTCAGGGTTCATAACCATAATAGGTAAAGTTATGCCTGATTTTCTTAATTCTACGCCTTCATCTGCATAAGCAACTCCGAGATAATCAACTCTGTTAAATTGTAAAGCATTGGCTATCTCAAAGCTGCCGCTGCCATAAGAAAAAGCTTTAACCATAACCATAATTTTCGTTGAAGGTTTTAATTTCGAACGATAATAGTTAAGATTATTGATAAGTGAACTCAGGTTTATTTCCAGAACAGTTTCATGAGCCTTTTGTTGTAAAGCTTTGCTTATTTTTTCAAATTCAAAATAACGAGCTCCTTTTATTAATATCGTTTCATTGTGAAATGATGAAAAGGTAAACTTTTTTAAAAAATCATCTGTACAAGGGAAAAAATATTTTTCAATTTGAAATTTATCAGCCTGTGCACAAATAGCTTTTCCAATACCTATAAATCTGTTAACATTTTTTTTAAAAAGCAAATCTGCTATCTCTCTGTAAAGTTCATCATCATTTTTTGCACTTTGAAGAACATCGGAAAGTATCACAGTCTTTTTTTTATGTTGTTTTTGCTGATTTAAAAAGTCAAGAGCAATATTAATAGAATTAATATCAGAATTATAACTGTCATTGATAATGGAACAATTATTAATTCCTTGCTTTAATTCAAGTCGCATTGCAATAGGATTCAAATTAAGCATCCTTTGTGCGATTATATCATTGCTGTAACCAAAAAAAAGCATAGCTGCCCAGCAATGTATAGAATTTTCAATGGAAGCATCATCAGAAAAAGGAATATTTATTTGAATTGTATGAGATTCATATTTACCGGTAATTTTAGTTTGATTATCATTTTTAGTAATATTTTGAATATATAAATCAGCTTTAAAATTTTTACTCCATGTAAAAGTTCTGATGTTTTTAAGCATTCCTGATTTTATGATATACTTATGAATTTCCAAATAATCAGAGCAATAAATAAGTGTATTGACTTTAGAAAATAATTTTAGTTTTTCACATATTTTTTGTTTTGTATCAGTAAAATTCCTATCGTGAGCATGACCGATATTAGTAAATATTCCAATAGTTGGTTGAATGATAGCTTGTAATTTCTGCATTTCATCAGGTTGAGAGATTCCTGCTTCGAAGATAGATAAGTCATATTCTGGTTTCATTAGCCATACTGAAAGGGGAACTCCTATTTGAGAATTATAGCTTTTAGGACTTCTTATTATTTTTTTATCATCACTCATCATTTGATACAACCATTCTTTAACTATAGTTTTCCCATTGCTCCCTGTTATACCAATTACAGGAATGTCAAATCTTTTACGATGCTCAGCACTTAATAATTGTAAAGCGTTAAGAGTATTTTTTACTAAAATAAAATTTGAATTATTGAGATATTTAATATTTAAAGGGGCTTTAGAAACTACAAAATTTCTTATACCTTTTTGATAAAGCTCATCAATATATTTATGGCCGTCATTTTTTTTACTGACTAATGCAAAAAAAACACAATTCTCAGTAGATACAAGTTTGCGACTATCAATAAGAATATCTTTTATCTTAGTTTCTTCAGAACTTCTGGATATCAATTTTCCTTTTATAATTTTTACAATATTTGAAATAGTATAATTAATAGAAGACATGTTAAAATTAAGATTAAAAAATAAAATTAATAAGATGAAAATTACCCCCAAGTGTCGGGGCAGGCTATGACAAAAGAGATTTTAATACCAAGTACCCGGGACCAATTTTTATAAACTAAGTTTTTAAAAAAAAATAATCAATTGAAAAAACTACAAAAATATAAACATATAAAATCAAATATTATTTCTAAGGGTTTGATGAAATTCAGTTTTGTGAATTATTATTATCTTGAGTATTTACTTTAAGTACATTTTTATTTAATTCATCATTCATCATTCTGTTTTTATATATATCAGAAGCTAAGTATATAGCCTGGCGGAATGAATTAGGGGAAGCTTGATTTTTTCCTGCAATATCATAAGCTGTTCCGTGTGCAGGAGATGTTCTTACAATAGGCAAACCAGCAGTAAAATTGACACCAGTATCAAAAGAAAGCGTTTTAAAAGGCAATAAACCCTGATCGTGATACATTGCTAATACACCATCAAATTTTTTAAATGATGAAGAACCAAAGAAGCCATCAGCTGAGTAAGGACCATAAACAAGAATGTTTTCATCAAAAGCTTTTTTTACAGCAGGGATAATGATTTTTTGTTCCTCCCAGCCGATTAATCCCTCATCGCCGGCATGAGGATTTAGCCCCATAATAGCTATTTTAGGTTTTCTTATGCAAAAATCTCTTATTAAGGAATCATTCATTATTTTTATCTTTTTCAGGATAAGTTCTTCTGTTATTGCTTCAGGAACTTCTCTTAATGGAATATGCCCTGTAATAACGCCTATCCTGATATTATCACTTATCATTAACATAAGATGATCTTTAGTGTTAAATTTTTTAGCAAGATATTCTGTGTGACCTGGGAAATTGAAATTCTCGGATTGAATATTTTTTTTGTTAATAGGAGCTGTAACCAGCACATCAATATTATTGTTTTTAAAATCCTCGATAGCTGCCTCAAGTGATAAAAATGATAATTTCCCTGCTATTTCTGTTGATTTCCCAAGATCAATTTTAACCTCTTTATTATAACAATTAATAATGTTAGGTCGTTTAGGATTTGCATATTGAGCTTTTTTAATCAAGTTAAAGCTAAAATCATTAATACCTAATACTTTCCTATGATATGAAGCAATTCTTGAACTCCCATATACAATGGGAGTAAATAATTCCATTATCCGTGTGTCTAATAATGTTTTAATAATTATCTCATAACCAATACCATTTAAATCACCCTGAGTAATTCCTACTCTTATTCTTTTACCCTTCTTTTCTTTATTTTCTTTTTCTATGAATCTATTCATTTTAAATATTTTTTATACAAAGATAGATTAAAAATTATTGCTTTATAAAATATCAAATTAACCTGATTAAATAGTGTTTGTCCCTAATGTCCGATTTCTTTATTTCGGCAAGCTCAATA
>CAYNBX010000186.1:0-4237 GCA_964395505.1 uncultured Bacteroidales bacterium
ACACTGATTAGGTGTCTAAAAAATATGGAATATTATAATAATTCTATTAATTTTGTGAAAAATATAGATAACTTTTTCATTGATGAGTGAACAAATAAAACATGAATGCGGAATTGCTCTAATCAGGCTTTTAAAGCCTCTTGAGTATTATCTCGGCAAATATGGTACAAGCATGTATGGGTTAAATAAGCTTCATTTGTTAATGGAAAAACAACACAACAGAGGACAGGATGGGGCAGGAATTGCTAATATAAAATTTAACATTAAGCCTGGAAATAAATATATCAACAGACTACGCAGCAATTCTGATTCCCCTATTAAGGATATTTTTAATAAAATATTTTATAAGCTTAGAGAAATTGAAGAGAGAAATCCAAAACTATTAAAAGATGTAAACTGGCTTAAGCAAAATGTTGATTTTACAGGTGAGTTATTTCTGGGACATTTGCGTTATGGAACTTTTGGTAAGAATAGGATTGAGGATGTTCATCCTGTTATTAGAGAAAATAACTGGATGACAAGAAATTTGGTCCTTGCCGGTAATTTTAATTTAACAAATGTTGATGAGTTATTTGAGAAACTTATTGATATTGGCCAGTGTCCTGTTGATACTTCTGATACAATTACAGTACTTGAAAAAATTGGACATTTCCTGGATGAAGAAAATGATCTATTGTTTAGAAAATATAAAAATGAAGGTTATAGTAAAAAACAAGTATCTCAAAAAATCGCAGAACATTTAAATATACAGAGAATACTTTCAAAATCTTCTACTCATTGGGATGGAGCTTATGTTATAGCAGGGCTGCTTGGTCATGGTGATGCTTTTGTTCTAAGAGACCCTGCAGGTATTCGCCCTGCTTTTTATTATAAAGATGATGAAGTTGTTGTAGCTGCTTCGGAACGACCTGCTATACAGACAACTTTTAATGTAAATGCTGAGGCTGTTCATGAGATAAAACCCGGATATGTTCTGATAGTTAAAAAAGATGGTTCAACAAAGGAATATTTATACAAAAAACCAACAGAAAAGAAATCATGTTCTTTTGAGAGAATTTATTTTTCAAGAGGAACAGATGAAGATATTTACAAAGAAAGAAAAAAATTAGGTAAGCTGCTTGTGCCTTCAATTCTTAAAGCAATCGATTTTGATTTACAAAATACTGTCTTTTCTTATATCCCAAATACTGCTTCTGCTGCTTTCTATGGTATGATAGAAGAACTTAACATATTTTGCGACAAGGTAAAAAAAGATGAAATCCTTCACTTAGGTGATGATTTAAAAGAGGACAAACTTGATGAAATATTGAAATTAAGACCAAGAATTGAAAAAATAGCTACAAAAGATGTTAAACTAAGAACATTTATTGCTCAGGACAACTTACGTAAAGATTTAGTTGCTCATGTTTATGACATTACTTACGGAACTGTTAATAGAGGAATTGATAATCTTGTTGTGATTGACGATTCTATTGTGAGAGGCACAACATTAAAACAAAGCATCATTCATATTCTTGATCGTTTAGGACCTAAAAAAATTATTATTGTCTCTTCAGCACCTCAAATACGTTACCCTGATTGTTATGGGATAGATATGGCAAAACTTCAGGATTTTATTGCGTTTAATGCAGCTATCAAATTACTTAAAGATACTCTCCAAAGTAATATAATAAATGAAGTTTATAAAAAATCAAAAGAACAGGAAAATTTACCAAAAGAAAAAATAGTAAATCATGTTAAAGAAATTTATAAACCTTTCACAGCAGAAAAGATATCTGATGAAATTTCTGAATTACTTACAGATAAGAGAATAAATGCAAAAGTTAAAATTATTTATCAAACAGTAGAAGACCTGCACGAAGCTTGCCCGAATCATTTAGGTGATTGGTATTTTACAGGAAATTATCCCACTCCCGGGGGAAATAAAGTTGTTAACAAAGCTTTTATTAATTACATTGAAGGCAAAAATGAAAGAGCTTATTAAATAATTTTCTATTGTAAATGTTTTGATTATTCTTCTTAACTTTATCATCAAATAAATAAAAAAAATAATTTAATCTATGCAAAAAGTATTTGCTTTAGTTGACTGTAATAATTTTTATGCTTCATGCGAGCGGGTATTTAATCCGAAGCTTGAAGCAAAGCCTGTTGTTGTGCTTTCAAATAATGATGGATGTATTATTGCGCGTTCTAACGAAGCAAAGGCTCTTGGTATAAAAATGGGTGTGCCTGCTTTTGAGATTAAAGACATCATTGAAAAGCAAAGTATATTTGTGTTTTCGTCTAATTATACTTTGTATGGCGATATGTCGCAAAGAGTTATGAACACTCTTGCACTGTTTTCTCCTGATATTGAGATATATTCAATTGACGAGGCTTTTCTTGATTTATCAGGATTAATTTATGAGAACTTATCTGAATATGGAAAGAAAATAAAAGAAACAATAAAGCAGTGGACTGGAATGCCGGTATCTGTTGGTATAGCTTCAACAAAGACACTTGCAAAAATCGCAAATCATATAGCTAAAAAGGATAAAAAATATAACGGAACTTCTGATTTTACTTCTATCCCTGATATAGATAAAATATTAAAAAATGTTCCTGTTTATGATGTATGGGGTGTCGGCAGACAGCACTCAAAATTTTTGTTATCAAATAAAATCCAAACTGCTTTGGATTTAAAAAATGCTGATGATAAATGGATAAGAAAAAAGATGAGTGTTATGGCACAGCGGACAGTTTTTGAATTGAGGGGAATATCTTGCTTCCCTATTGACAGCAATCCCCTTGATAGAAAATCTATACTTTGCTCACGTTCATTTGGTAAACCTTTAACAGATTATAAAGATATTGAACAGGCAACAAGCACTTATGTTACAACAGCTGCAGAAAAACTAAGAAAACAACATTCTTGTGCACTGTCAATAACAGTCTTTATTATGACAAGTGAATTCGCTAAGGGTCCTAAATATTTTAATAGTAAAACAATACAGCTTCCTGTTGCAAGTAATAGTACTCCAGAACTTATTCATTATGCAGTTGCTGCTTTAAAAGAACTTTTTCGTAAAGGATATAAATATAAAAAATCCGGTTTTATCATCTCTGATTTTGTCCCTGAAAATCAAATACAAAGTTCATTGTGGGATGACGTTCATAGGGAAAAATACAAGGACCTGATGAAAATTATTGATAAGGTAAATCAAAAAATAGGACCTGGTAAAATAAAATATGCCATTCAGGGTAATAAGAAGAAATGGAAGATGAGGCAAGAAAAACTCTCACCTTGTTATACAACGAGATGGGAAGATTTATTGACTGTAAATACAAAAAAAGTTAGAAAAAATAAAATTTAAAAAAATGTGTGGTAGATTTTCCTTTGCTCCTTCAGAAAAAATAATTGAAGAACGATTTGATATCAAAGTAGATAAAAACATTTATAAACCTCGTTATAATTGTGCACCCTCACAAGACTTAGCAGTTATTTCAAATACTGAACAAAAAAAACTCAGCTATTACCGTTGGGGCTTGATACCCTTCTGGGCAAAAGACAAGCTCATTGGAAACAAACTTATTAATGCAAAAGCAGAAACAATTTCAGTGAAAGTTTCCTTTAAGAATTCATTTAAACGAAAGAGATGTCTGGTTTTAAGCGACAGCTTTTATGAATGGGCAAAAAACAAAGAAAGAACCCCTTATCGTATTGCCCTTAAAAATAATAATCTTTTTACAATGGCTGGTATATGGGATACATGGACTGATGCCCAGGGCAAACAAATTAATTCTTTTGCAATAATAACAACATCTGCAAATAAACTCTTGAAAAATATTCATCATAGAATGCCTGTAATTCTCCTTGCTTCAGATGAAAAAGATTGGTTAAACAATAATGATATTGATAAAATAGAAAAATTATTAATTCCTTATCCCTCCCGACTAATGCAGGCTTATCCTATATCAAAACTTATTAATTCACCTTTAAATGATACGCCAGAGGTTTGGACACCGTTAAACTTGTGATTGTTTTTTTATGATCAAAATGCGGTTTTTTGGCTGTAAACCAGGAATATCTTGTTATAATTTTATAAATCATGCCGCGTTTACTCCATAAAATTTTATTATTTCTTTAGGGTGAAATATGATGCATGACCAGACTAACCCATAGATTAGCATACTGACGTGAAATTCGTTACAAAGTGTCTATCCCGTAAAATGGGAAAATGAGCATATTTTATTAAGG
>CAYNBX010000187.1:0-4215 GCA_964395505.1 uncultured Bacteroidales bacterium
AAACATTCATTAGTTATTTAAAAATCGAGGAATATTATAAACTAATCACATAAAAATATTTATTTTACTTAAATATAATTTATATTTGCCCAAAAAATTTCTAATAAATATTAAACAATATAAAACATTCATAATATGATTACAAATAATTTTATTTCAAGGCATAATGGTCCTCGCAAAGAAGAAGTTGGCCAGATGTTGAAAAAAATAGGAGTATCTTCATTAGATGATTTGATTGACCAAACAATTCCTTCTGCTATACGACTTAAAAAACCTTTAAATCTGGCTCAAGGCTTAAATGAATATCAATATCAAAATCTGATAAAAGAAATAGGTTCAAAAAACAAGATATTCAAAACTTATATAGGTCTGGGTTATTACAATACCATTACTCCGGGAGTTATACAAAGAAATATTTTAGAAAATCCGGGATGGTACACTTCTTACACACCTTATCAGGCTGAAATCTCACAAGGGAGACTTGAAGCTTTGCTTATTTTTCAAACAATGGTTTCAGATTTAACAGCAATGCCTATATCTAACTGTTCATTATTAGACGAAGGTACAGCTGCTGCTGAAGCTATGATAATGGCATTTAATGCCAGGACAAGACAAGCTGTTAAAAATGAAGCAAATGTGTTTTTTGTGTCTGATAAGTTATTTCCTCAAACTATTGACATTTTAAAAACTCGTTCTGCACCTTTTGGAATAAAATTGGTTTTCGGTGATTATAATAATTTTAAATTTGATGATAAAGTTTTTGGAGCAATTATTCAATATCCTGATGAAAGAGGAAACATTAATGATTATTCTTCTTTTGTTGAAAGAGTTCATAAAGTTGGAGCTTTAGCGGCTGTTGCAACAGATATTATGAGTCTTGCATTATTAAAACCTCCGGGGGAATGGGGAGCAGATATCGTTGTTGGCTCAACACAAAGATTTGGTGTGCCAATGGGTTATGGAGGTCCTCACGCAGCTTATCTTGCAAGTATTGACAAATATAAACGTCAGATGCCGGGAAGAATTATAGGCATTACTATCGATGCAAAAGGACACAGAGCTTTACGTATGGCTTTACAAACAAGAGAGCAGCATATCAAAAGAGAAAGAGCTACTTCAAATATTTGTACTGCTCAGGCAATGCTCGCAATAATGGCTGCTTTTTATGCAGCTTATCACGGACATTCAGGCATTAAAAAAATTGCTGAAAATATTAATTTACTGGCTGCTGTACTTTCAAAAGAAATCAAAAAATTAGGTTATGAACAAGTAAATAAATATTTCTTTGATACACTAGAAATAAAACTCCCCGGTTCTGTTTCAAAAAAAGAAATAGAAATACTTGCTCTAAAAGATAAAATGAATTTCAGATATATTGATGATAAAACTATTGGCATTAGCCTTGATGAGACAACTGAATTTTCTGATGTTAATACTATTCTTCACATCTTTGCCAAAGCCAATAATAAAGATTTTACAGATTTGGTTTATGATGAAAAAGATATAAAAGAAAAAATAAATACAATACCTGAGAATTTAAAAAGAAAAAGTCCATATCTAAGTCATCCTGTTTTTAATACTTATCATTCTGAAACAGATATGATGAGATATATGAAAAAATTAGAGAATAGAGATCTGGCATTAAATCGTTCAATGATGCCCTTAGGTTCATGCACTATGAAATTAAATGCAGCAGCAGAGTTATTCTCTCTTAGCATGCCTGAATTTGGTGCTATTCATCCCTTTGTCCCTGTTGATCAGGCTGAAGGTTATAATTATTTAATTAAAGATTTGGGAAAAGCTATTTGTGAGATAACAGGACTTTCAGCAGTTACTTTTCAACCTAATTCTGGTGCGGCAGGTGAATATACAGGCTTAATGATAATAAGGGAATATCACCGCAGCAGAGGAGATATTAACCGTAATATCTCTTTAGTTCCTGCCTCTGCTCATGGCACAAATCCAGCAAGTTCACATATGGCAGGCTTTGACGTTGTTGTGGTTGATTGTGATGAAAATGGAAATATTGACATTAACGACTTAAGGGAAAAAGCAAATAAATATAAAGAAAATCTTGCTGTTTTAATGGTTACTTATCCATCAACTCACGGTGTTTTTGAAGAAGGAATTTTAGAAATTGTAGATATTATTCATAAAAACGGCGGACAAGTTTATATGGATGGTGCTAATATGAACGCACAAGTTGGACTGACAAATCCTGGTACCATTGGAGCTGACGTATGTCATCTTAATTTACATAAAACATTCTCTATACCTCACGGCGGCGGGGGACCTGGTGTAGGTCCAATTGTTGTTGCAGAACATCTTGTCAAGTTCTTACCGGGAAATCATTTTGTTAAGACAGGTGGAGTAAAAGGTATTTCAGCTGTTGCTTCTGCTCCTTTTGGCAGTGCTATGATTCTCCCTGCCTCTTATGGATATATTAAAATGCTTGGCAGAGATGGTTTGACAGAAGCTTCAAAATATGCAATTCTTAATGCAAACTATTTGAAAGATTGTTTAAAAGATTATTATAAAGTTTTATATACTGGCAGTAAAGCAAGATGCGCACATGAAATGATACTTGATTGTAATATATTCCATAAAAAAGCCGGAATAGAAGTTATTGAAATTGCTAAACGTTTGATGGATTATGGGTTTCATGCTCCTACTGTTGCTTTCCCTGTTCACGGGACATTGATGGTAGAACCAACAGAAAGCGAACCATTATCAGAACTTAATCGTTTTGTTGATGCTATGATCTCTATTCGTGAAGAAATTCAGGAAATAGAAGATGGTAAATTTGACAAAGAAAACAATGTAATTAAAAATGCTCCTCATACTGTTGAAATGCTAACTGCTGATGAATGGGAATATCCTTATTCAAGAGAAAAGGCTGCTTTCCCAATGAAATGCAATAAAATGGATAAGTTTTGGCCCTCTGTAACTAAAATTGACGATGGTTATGGCGACAGACATCTTGTTTGTAAATTATAAACAGATAAAGAGTGCCTATGAGAAAACTCATAGAAAGATAAATGTTTGATAAGACATAGCTGTTTTAGAGTAAACATTCAGCCATAACGCTATTCATAAAAACATTATCATTTTTTTAAATGTATAGAAAAATCGGCAACTTTAGGTAAATGTTCTGAAGCAATATGAGTATCATCTTGATGAAGGCCATATAAAATAAGCCTGTTCTTCGGCATCAATTCTGTTTGAACAGTAAAAGCTTTTTTATCAGTAATCACGCTATTTGAGTAAATCATATAATCAAGTCTTGCAGGCCAAAACGAAATTTTATCATCACGCTAAGTGAAACCATAAGTTTATCAGTTTGACGTGAAATAATATCCTTAAGATTTGTATTGTTCAGGTGAAGTGGCTATTTCAACGTTGTCTCATGTTAAAAAAATATGGAACCTGTAAAAGCTAAAAAAAGTAAAAATTATAATGATAATTAAAATATTTTTAAACAATATTCATTTTTTATACAAATTTTATACTTTTGTAAACAAATAAAATTTTTAAAAATATGATTATGAAAAAGAAAACAGCTGCACCTAGATTTATTTTTATTTTATCCATTATTATTGGAGGTGCTTTTATGAGATTAATTCCACACTGGCCTAATTTTACACCAATAGCTGCAATTGCCTTGTTTGGTGGAACTTACTTCACAAAAAAATATCTGGCATTCGTCATTCCTATTGCTGCAATGTTTTTAAGTGATTTGATTTTAGGTTTTCATGCTAATATGATTGCAGTTTATTCAAGCTTTGCAATAATTGTATTATTAGGTTTTTTACTTAGAGGAAGGGTTAAACCCATCTCTCTTTTTACAGCCTCTATAAGTTCTTCTATTATATTTTTCCTTATAACAAATTTTAGTGCATGGCTTACAAGTCCTATTTATCCTCAAAATTTCTTAGGATTAATGGAAAGCTATACTGCCGGTCTTGCATTTTTTCATAATGGAACCTATGGAATATCATTCTTTTTAAACAATGTTTTAGGAACTCTTACTTACAATACTTTGTTTTTTAGTATCTTTTACTTAGCACAGGCAAAATTCCCGATTTTAAAAAAAGCATAAAAACTAAAAATTGCATTATCACCAATTTAATGTAAGAATTAAAGTTTAAAGAGAATAAAACTTAATATGACTTCATCCCCTAATCCTTTCTCCTAAAAGGAGAAGGGGAATTCCCT
>CAYNBX010000188.1:0-4213 GCA_964395505.1 uncultured Bacteroidales bacterium
AAGTCAGTGTTTGAATCAGAATGTTCATTTTCAAGGCTTGTGAAGTCAAAAAAAGCAGAGTTTACTCTTGTAAATGAGTATTTTTTTGACGAGCGTAACGCAGAAAATGGACATTATGGACAAACACTGATTAACATCTCGTTCTAAGGATTATCATAACCTTATCCAATATACAACAGGAATTAACGAATATCGTTTTTTGAAGTATGTTCAAATATTTTCTTTAATAAAATTACATTTTCAATATGTTGTGTATGAGGGAACATGTCAATAGCCTGCATTTTATCAATCTTATAATATTCATCAATTAAAGCAATATCCCGAGCTTGAGTAGCTGGATTGCAGCTAATATAAACAATTTTTTCAGGAGAAATATTTATTATTTGCTTTAGAATTTTTTTATGCATACCTGCTCTTGGAGGGTCTGTAATTATTACATCAGCTTTACCATTATTCTTAATAAAATCTTCCTTTAATACATTTACAATATCTCCGGCATAAAAAAATGTATTATCAATTTTATTGATTTTAGAGTTTTCTTTAGCATCTTCTATTGCTGATTGAATTAAATCTATGCCAATAACTTTTTTAGCAGATTCAGCGATAAAATTTGCGATTGTTCCTGTTCCTGTATATAAATCGTAAACGATTTCTTCACCTTTTAAATCAGCAAAGTTCAGTACGACTTTATAAAGTTCGTAAGCCTGTTGTGAATTTGTTTGAAAAAAAGAAACAGGACCTATTTTGAACTTCAGCTCTTTGGATTTGCCAGAATGCATTTTCTCAATAATATATGGAAGTCCCTTGTATAAATTTATTTTTAAATCAGAAATAACATCATTTTTTTTATTGTTTATTACATACATTAACGAGGTAATTTCCGGGAACTTTTCATATATAAAGTTCAGTAATTTTTCTATCTGAGTTTTATCTTCATAATTAAATACCAGTATTATCATTAAATCGCCGGTATTGGAATTTCTTATAATCAGGTTTCTGAGAAAGCCTGACCATTTTCTTACATCATAAAAACTAAGTTTGTTTTCAATTGCATATTTTTTTATAGATAGGCGTATAGCATTTGAAGGCTCTTTTTGAAGATAACAATAATTGATATCTACGATACGGTCAAATATACCGGGGATATGAAAACCTAATCCATTCATCTTAGATTTATTAGAATTTAAGTCATCTTTATTAAAATTTTTAGTAAGCCACTTTCTGTTAGAAAAAGTGAAATCTAATTTATTACGATAAAATCTTGTGTTTTTTGCAGGTATTATAGGCATTATTTCGGGAATATCAAGTTTGCCTATCCTTTGTAAATTATCAATAACTTGTTTTTGTTTATAAAATAGTTGGTATTCGTATTTCATGTTTTGCCATTTACATCCTCCACACAATCCAAAATGTTTACAAAAAGGAATAGCCCTTTTATCAGAATATTTATAAAAATTTACAGCTTTGCCTTCAAGATATGTTTTTTTCTTTCTTGTTATCTGAATGTCAACAATATCACCAGGAACAACATAAGGAATAAATATTACTTTATTATGAACTCTGGCAATAGCCTTGCCTTCTGCTCCAGCATCTAATATCTCAACTTTTTCAAAGACAATAAGATTACGTTTATTCCTACTCATTTATAGTTTAGTTTAATAGTTTGATTATATTATTTTAAAGACTTTTAATAAAGTTCTCAGTTAATAACATAATCTATGATTATTTATTATTACATATCTTAGCCCTTTAATCTATGAAATAGTTTTATCGTATGGATTTATTTCATATTTCACAGGGAAGATGGTGCTTTGAGTCAATTTTTTTTATAAATGATTTTTGAAGGGAAAATTGTTCAAGTTCAAAAGTCGTGGATAAATTAATCAAAAGATAAAATTATTTGCTTTGTCCTAGTATTAAAGGCAAACCATCTTTGCTGTTGCCAATAATGACAATTTTTGAATTTGGAGAATTTGCAAGTTTAAGGGTAGCCTCAATACCTTTTTCTCTTAATACTTTATCTGTTAAACTTGAGTTAATAATTCTGTTAGCAGCAGCTTTACCGCCTGCTTCAATTTTTTGTCTTTGTGCTTCTTTATTGGCTTTTTCAATTTTGAACTTATATTCTAAGGCTTCTTGCTCTTGCTTTAATTTACTTTCAATTGCTTTTTTAATAGTAGGTGGTAAAATAATATCACGAATAAGAACCTTATCGAGCTTTATATATTTATTTTTAACTAAATTAACAGTTTCAGTAAATATCTCGTCCTGAATAATATCTCTTTTGGTTGAGTAAATTTCCTCAGGAGTATATCTACCTATAACACTTCTTGTAGAGGCACGTATGCTTGGTATTATAATTCTGTTTAAATAGTTTGTTCCTATCTTGCTATGCAAAAAACCAATCTTGTTAAATATTGGTCTATACCAGGATGAAACATCTACAGTTATTTCCAAACCATTAGATGATAATACTTTCATGCTTTCTTCAATTTCCTGTTGGCGTGTTTCATAAATATACATCTTATCCCAGGGAGCTATAAAATGAAAACCTTCTCCATAAGTGTTTTCCGTGTCAATGCCTCCAGCAAAAGGTTTGAATAATACACCGGCATGACCAGCTTTCACAGTAATAGTCATTTTATTCCAAAAAAATATAAATAAAATTATAATCAATGTGATAACACTAATTGTTACTATTTTTCTTGTGCTAATTTCTTTTGCCATAGTATGTTTTTTATGAAATAAATTAATTTTTCAACAAAAATAATAAAATAGATAAAACAGACAAATTTATTGTTAATTAAATCAAAATATATAGGAAGACTTAAATCCGCAAGGAATATCGTTATGAGAAGTCGTAATGTGCGTCAGTATTGGCGTAGCACAGAAAAAAGCAACGCAGTCGTAGTACCGGCTACGTAGAGTAGGTTTTTGAGCATTCGCAATAATGGTGTGCAGTGCGGCTTCGTAATAGATATGTCCTTGCGGATTTAAGGGAATAATGATAACAAAAAAGTTAAGGCAATATGAACGAAGATTTTAAATTTTACAACGATTAAAAGTATTCTTTGAAATACTAAATCGAAAAATTCACCTATGAGAACGGAGCAGTCATTAATTTTTCGACTTAGTATTGTAATTAATATTATAGATATGTTTTAAGTATTTTGCTTCTTGAAGTATGTTTTAATCTTCTAATAGCTTTTTCTTTAATTTGACGAACTCTTTCACGAGTTAAACCAAATTTTTCTCCAATTTCTTCAAGAGTCATAGGGTTTTTACCATTAAGTCCATAATACAATCTAATGATGTCAGCTTCACGTTCAGCAAGAGTTGAAATGGTTTTATCAATTTCTTTTCTCAAAGAATCAGTCATTAACTTAGTCTCAGGATTTGGGGTTTCTTCATTTTTTATAACATCATACATATTATTATCTTCATCTTGAATCAAAGGAGCATCCATTGAAATCTGACGTCTTGAATTTTTTACAGCTACTTTAACATCATTTTCTGAAATACATAAAAGGTCTGCAACTTCTTTAAATGAAGGTCTTCTTTCATATATTTGTTCTAAATGATTATAAGCTTTTTTTATTTTATGAATACTTCCTATTTTATTAAGTGGTAAACGTACAATACGTGATTGTTCAGCAAGAGCTTGAAGAATAGTTTGTCTAATCCACCAAACTGCATAAGAAATAAATTTAAAACCCCTTGTCTCATCAAATTTTTTAGCAGCTTTTATTAAACCAAGATTGCCTTCGTTTATTAGATCAGGTAATGATAAGCCCTGATTTTGATATTGTTTGGATACAGAAACTACAAAACGTAAATTTGCTTTTACAAGTTTTTCTAAAGCAACCATATCCCCTTGATGAATCCTTTGTGCAAGCTCAACTTCATCTTCTGGAGAAATTAGTTCTTCTTTGCCAATTTCTTGAAGATATTTATCAACTGATGCTGTTGCACGATTTGTTACTTGTTTTGTGATTTTTAGTTGCCTCATTATTATAATATTTATTTTGTTTTGTTTATTAATACTTCAGTAAAAGTTTACGTTAGAAATTAAAATAAGTTACATTGTTTTTTAAATAATTTATTTACAAAATCAAGATTTAAAAAGGAATAAAAGATATTTATCCAAAATATTCATGCAATTCAATTCGTTTTTTATAAGTAAAGTGGTTTAGCGAATATAATTAGTTTTTGT
>CAYNBX010000189.1:0-2286 GCA_964395505.1 uncultured Bacteroidales bacterium
CAAATTAAATCTAAATTCCCTTTGGTTACAGCCTGCCTATACACCTCTGGGGATTTCATCTTAATTCTCTTTCAATTTTAGTAATTATCTTTAATGCTTCATTATAAATACTATCCATGTTTTTCGATTTGTCTCCCGGAGCAAATCTTTTAAACTCACAATCGTTTAATGTATCAATAACTTGTTTGACAAGTTCTTGTTTTACATTCTTTTTTGTAAGAACTTCATTAACTGAATCCATAGAAAGTTCAGCAGGTGGAATACTAAATTTATCGCTAAGATAACCCCATAAAGCCTGAGAAATCTCAATATAGAATTCGTTCTTATTATTATTTTTTAAATATTTATTCGCTTTCTTCAGTCGTTTACGAGCAGCCTTTGTTGCCTTTCTATTTTTCATCAAAAGAGTGTTGC
Source organism: uncultured Bacteroidales bacterium (assembly GCA_964395505.1). Lineage (GTDB taxonomy): Bacteria > Bacteroidota > Bacteroidia > Bacteroidales > AUK083 > AUK083. The sequence continues at coordinate 415 of CAYNBX010000189.1, forward strand.
TCCTCTTTTTTGTTTGTTCTTTCCATATAATTATTACTAAAATTAAAATAGATAGGGGAAGTATTAATAAAAGATAGAAAAGCCTTGAGCCAAAGAAAAATGAATCTATTATTTGTAAATTAAAAGGTTGCGTTTTTATAAATCTAATGTCACTTCCAATATATTTAATGGCTTCCTGACCGGGACTATTGTATATTACACTGGCTTGATTTTTTTTGCCTTTCTCAACTTTAATATTATATTCAGGTGAAAGTAAGCTTATATATTTGTGTTTATTAATATTAAAATAAGTAAATTTTACAGGTTTGATTTTATAATTTCCTGTAGTACGTGGTATTACAAGATATTCAAAGCTGCGTTTACCTGATATTCCTGAAACCGAGGTTGAAATATTATTAGTTATTTTAGGATCATAAGTATCAAAATCAGGAGGGAAAGTAACATTTAGTTTGTCTATTAAATCGATATTCCCTTTACCTGTTATAACATATTTAAGATTTAATGCTTCATTAGTTTTTAATTTGGTTTTGTCAATATCTGATTTAAAAGAAAAGTTACCGACAGCTCCACTAAAATCAGAAGGTTTATCTTTTAAAGGTAAAGGTTTTACATTTATAACAACAGAATTTGACTTTATTGATTCCTTTACGTTTCTATATGAATTATTAAAGAAAGGATCATTAAAAAAATTGTCAAAAAATGGATCAGAACTCCTTCTATGAGTTTGGGTTCTGATTTGTGCAATACAATCCAATTTTAAAGGATTTATCTTTAATTTACCACTCTTTAATGGAAAAAGAGCCATTCTTTTTACTACAGCAGTAATATATTTTTGTCCATTTATTATTTTCTGGCTTTGAGGAAGTTTTGCATTTTCCTTCATTAAGTCTCTGGTCCAAAAACCTGGAATTGTAGATGAGTTATTAATAGTTATATTGGAGATGCTTAGTTTTGTAAATAACTTATAAGTGATTATAATTTGCTCTCCTTGCATTGGATTTTTTTTATCCACATAAGCTTTTATAAAAATATCCCCCGGATTGATATTATTTGTAACAGGATTTTGTTGATTTTGTCTGTAGTTTCTATTTTGTTGATAATTTCTGTTTGTCTGGTTTTGCTGAGTATTGCTGCCTTGTTTTACAACTTTTATGGTAACAGAATTTGATTTGTATAATCTTCTATGTACTCTAACTGAAGCAGGTTGAATTTGAAATGTACCCTGGTGTGTTGCTTCTAAAACATAAGAAAAAGTATAAGTTACAGATTGAGACATACTGCCGTTAATAATCTGAATACTTGAACTACTTGATTGATTGGGACCTGAAAGCACATCAAAATTTTTAAAATCTGGACCTTCAAATCTTGAGGCTTTTGCATTAACAGTATAAGTCAGGGAAAATTGCTCTCCAACATTTACAACTCTTCTTGCAGATGCTGTGAATTGAACATTATCCGCAGTAGTGTTATGTGTAATTAATGTTATTAATGAAAATATTATGATTAAAAATCTATTCATTTTAATTGTAAATCATTATGTGTTGGTTGTTATTATTTTCAAATTTAATATTTTTATTTCTAATTCATTATCTGTAATTTTTATTACCAATCTTTTTCAACCCTCACTCTATTCGCTTTAGCCTTTTGTTTTTTTAATTTTTTAAGTGTTATTTTTTCATTATTTTTTAATGCTTCAAGCATTCTTTCTGCATCTTTTCTAGATATCTGTTTTGATAGTTTCTGCTGTTGTTTCTTCTGCTGCGACTTTTGTTGTTTGCTTTTTTCTTGCTGCTTTTTATTTTTGTTCTGTTTTTCTTTTTGTTGCTTTTGTTTTTTGTTTTTACCTTTTTTGTTTTTACCTTTTTTGTTTTT
>CAYNBX010000189.1:2386-4204 GCA_964395505.1 uncultured Bacteroidales bacterium
TTTTTTGTTTTTACCTTTTTTGTTTTTACCTTTTTTGTTTTTTTTATTTTGTTTTTTTTCTATTTTTAACATCTTTTGGGCATAAGCAAGATTATATTTTGTGTCTTTATCATCAGGATTGTTACGTAAAGCATTTTCATAAGCATTGATGCTTTGTGCATATTTTTTTTCTTGTAATAATGAATTACCAAAATTGTGATAAACTTTAGCTTTATTTATATTATCTAATTTATTAAAATTTCTTTCTGTGATATTTCGAAAAATTTTAGATGTTTCTTTATAGTTCTTTTGTTTATATAAAGCATCACCAAGATTAAACTGCCCTTTATATTTTGTGCTGTCTTTTAAAAGTGATTTTCTGTAATCAATTTCAGCATCTTTATATTTTTGACCTTTATATAATTTATTGCCCCTACGAATAAATTTTTCTTCTCTTTGAGCATTTAATGATAATGAAAAACTTAATATTATAATTATTATTGAAATTATATTTTTCATTGTTTAAATAAATTTAAGTTCATACCATAATCATAAGAAAATTTATTTTACAACATTTTATAAAAAAATATTATGTTATTTTATATTATTTTCAATTAGAAAACGATACTCATTTTAGTTTTATTTTTTATTTTTTTAAAAAAATTAAGTCTATCTTTCAAAAAGTTTGATTTTTCCTGACCATTTACTTTTTCTCTCAAAAATTAAAAGTTCAATAAGTAAAAAAAATATGCTAGCCCCTATAAAATATTGAAAATGATTTTCATACTCAGAAAACATTTTGCTTTCAATTTCTGATTTATTTAATTTATTAATTTTATTATAAATTTTTCTTAATCCCAGCTTACTATTATTAGCTCTAACGTAAGTTCCATTACCTGCAGAAGCAATTTGCTGCAGCATAGTTTCATTTAATTTTGTAATAATCGTATTTCCCTGTCGATCCTTTTTATAACCTATTTGGGTATTGTATTTATTATAAACAGGGATGGGAGCCCCTTCAGGTAATCCCATCCCAATTGTATAAATATTTATTCCTTTTTCTGCAGATTTTTGTGCTTGCTTAATAGCATTGCCTTCATTATTTTCTCCATCAGTAATAATAACTATAGCTTTGCTGTGTTTATTATTATCAAAAGATTCTGAAGCAAGATCAATAGCATCTCCAATATCTGTACCTTGCACAGGGACTATGTCTGTGCTAATATTAGAAAGAAATAATTTTGCTGCTGAATAATCAGTGGTTATAGGCAGTTGTAAGTAAGCTTTTCCTGCAAATACAACTATGCCTATACGGTCATTATGGAGTTTATCAATTAAATCCGATATAGCTTGTTTTGCTCTTTCTAATCTATTTGGTGTTATATCTTGTGCAAGCATGCTGTTTGACACATCAAGACAAATCATCAAGTCAATACCTTTACGTTTAATTTTTACTAATTTTGAACCACTTTGTGGATTGGCAATACCTATCACAAGAAAAGCATAAGCCAGCATCAATAATAAAAATTTTAAAGCAGGTTTTGACCTTGAAACATCAGGCATTAATTTATTAATTACTGATGACTCGCCAATTTTTTTTAAAGCTCTTCTTTTCCATCTCAACATCATAAGAAAAAGAAAATAAAACAAAGGGATTAATAATAATCCGTACAAATAATATGAATGTTCAAAACGTATCATAAATTATAAAATTCAAAATATATTACTATAAATGACTTATCTTTAATTAGTGTTTGTCCATAATGTCCGATTTCTTCGTTATGCTTGTCTTTAAAACAGTCATTTACAAAAGTAAACTCCTTGATTTTAAAGACTTCG
>CAYNBX010000190.1:0-4140 GCA_964395505.1 uncultured Bacteroidales bacterium
ACAATGACATAACAAACAGCTCACAAGAGAAAGAGCAAAACTTCAAAAATTCACAAGTAATGATGAGACAACCATTACCAAATGACATAGCAGTATTAGTATTAGGTATTTTGTCAATCCCTACCTGTTTTGGAGTAGGTATTATTGGTTTAGTTTTAGGGATAATCGCATTGGTTCTTGCCAGAAAATCAACAATATTATATAAAAGAAACTCTAAACTTTATACTGAAAGTTCATATAGCAATATTAAAGCAGGTAAAATTTGTGCAATTATTGGTGTTGTTTTATCTTCTTTATTTTTTTTCTTATTAATAATTTATTTATTCGTAATAGGAGCAGCTTTTTATGTTTTTCCCTGGCACCATTATATTCATAATATTTAGTAAATTTAAATATCTTAAAAAAAATATTTTTAAATTATATTTATTGATAAATTTGCATTAATTATTATGTTTTGTAAAAATTAATTATTATGAAAATATTATCTATAGAGCAAGTAAGGCAAGCAGATGCATATACATTAAAAAATGAACCGATTAAAGATATTGATTTGATGGAAAGAGCAGCTACTGTTTGCTTTAATTGGATAAAGAATAAAATAAATAAAAAACAAAAGATACAAGTTTTTTGTGGTTTAGGAAATAATGCAGGCGATGGTTTAGCTACATCAAGATTATTATCAAATAAAGGATTTAATGTTGAAGTATATATTATTAGATATTCAAATAAAATATCACAAAGTTGTAAAACTAATTATGAACGATTATTAAAAACTCATCAGGTAAAAGTTCATAATATAAAAGAAGGCGACAAACTACCTGATATTGATAGAGAAAATATAGTTATTGATGCCATATTTGGTTCAGGCTTATCAAGGGCAATAAAAGGATTTATTGCAGATGTAATTGATAATATTAACAAAAGTAATGCTATTGTTATATCCATTGATGTGCCATCTGGTTTGTTTTGTGACAAAAGCAACAAAGATAATCCAGGGGCTATTATAAATGCTGATTATACATTGACTTTTCAATTCCCAAAATTTGCATTTCTATTTGCAGAAAATGACAAATACGCTGGCAGATGGCAAGTGTTTTCAATAGGATTACATCCTGACTTTATCAAAGAAGTAAAAGTCAAAAATTTTTTGATTGAGAGTTCTGATTGTAAAAAGATGTTAAAAAAGCGCAATAAATTTGCACATAAAGGCAATTTTGGACATGCTCTTTTAATTTCTGGAAGTTACGGCAAAATGGGGGCTTCAGTGCTTGCCTCAAGAGCTTGTCTCAGAACAGGCGTTGGTTTGCTTACTACTCATATTCCAAAATCAGGATATAATATTTTACAAACTGCTGTGCCTGAAGCAATGGTAGATATTGATGCTTCTGAAAAATATTTTACTGAGGTTCCAAAACTTTTATCTTACAATGCTATTGGCATTGGACCAGGAATAGGCAAAGAAGAACAAACACAAAAAGCTTTAAAATTATTAATTCAAAATACAACAGTACCAATAGTTTTTGATGCTGATGCTATTAATATACTGGGTGAAAATAAAACATGGATTTCTTTTTTGCCCAATAACAGTATTTTAACTCCTCATCCTAAAGAATTTGAACGTATTACAAATAAAGCCACAAATGACTTTGAAAGAAATGAAATGCAGAGGGAATTCTCAATGAGATATGGCGTTTATGTAGTTCTAAAAGGAGCTCATACTGCTGTTACTTGTCCTGATGGGAATTGCTATTTTAACACAACAGGCAATCCTGGTATGGCAACAGCAGGCAGCGGCGATGTATTAACAGGTATTATTTTAAGCCTTTTAGCTCAGAAATATACTCCAAAAGAAGCTTGCATTTTAGGTGTGTATTTACACGGTTTAGCAGGAGATATTGCTGCTAAAGAAAAAGGCTTCGAATCATTACTATCAGGAGATATTGTTAATAATATAGGGAAAGCATTTTATGAATTATGGAATAAAAAGTAGAAAGTCAAAATCAATATCTTTTATAATGATGACATCATTGTTGTTTTTCTTTTATTAAATCCTCTTCCACTCTTAAATTGTCAATAATAAAATGTTGTCTGTCAGGAGTATTTTTGCCCATATAAAAAGACAGAACTTTATTTATTGAAGATTCTTTTTGAAGTATCACTGGGTCAAGACGAATTGAAGGACCAATAAAATATCGGAATTCATCAGGTGAAATTTCTCCAAGACCCTTAAAACGTGTAATCTCTGCTTTACCTCCTAATTTTAAAATTGATTTTTTTTTCTCTTTTTCAGAATAACAATAAAAAGTCTTTTTTTTGTTTCTAACTCTAAATAATGGAGTTTGTAAAATATATAGATGACCTGTTTTTACAAGGTCAGGATAAAACTGCAAGAAGAATGTAAGAAGCAGTAAACGGATATGCATACCATCAACGTCTGCATCTGTTGCAATGACAATGTTGTTATATCTTAAATTTCCAATTTCTTCTTCAATATTCAATGCAGACTGTAATAAATTAAATTCATTGTTTTGATAAACTATTTTTTTACTTAATCCATAACAATTTAGAGGTTTACCTTTTAAACTAAAAACGGCTTGAGTATTAACATCTCTAGATTTTGTTATTGATCCGCTAGCTGAATCACCTTCTGTAATAAACAAAGTAGTATCCAGACGTCTTTCATCATTGCTGTGATAGTGAATTCTGCAATCTCTAAGTTTTTTGTTATGCAAACTAACTTTTTTTAAACTTTCTCTGGAAAGTTTTTTTATTCCTGCAAGTTCCTTGCGTTCCTTTGCGGATTGTAATATTTTTTTTAATAATATTTCCGCTGTATCCTGATTTATATGAAGATAATTATCAAGATTCCTTTTTACAATATCATTTATATAATTTCTAACAGTTGTACCTCCAGGTTCAATATACTGAGAACCTAATTTTGTTTTTGTTTGTGATTCAAAAACAGGTTCTTCTACTTTAATGCTTAAAGCAGCAATAATAGAAGCCCGGACATCAGCCGGCTCAAAATCTTTTTTATAAAAATCACGAGCTGTTTTGACAATTGCTTCTCTGAATGCAGCCTGGTGAGTTCCACCCTGTGTTGTATGCTGCCCGTTTACAAAACAGTAATATTCTTCCCTGTAATCCTTGTTACTATGAGTAAAAGCAAATTCTAAATCGCCCTCTTTTATATGAATGATTGGATATAAAGCAGAACCATTGATATTGTTATTTAATAAATCAAGTAATCCATTTTTTGCAATGAATTTTTTTCCATTGAAAGTTATTGTTAAACCATTATTCAAATAAACATAGTTCCACAACATTTTTTCAACATATTCGCTTATAAAATGAAAATTGCCAAATATTTCTTTATCTGGTGTAAAAGTTATAATAGTTCCTGTTTTTAAATCACAATATTTTTCGTCATAATCTTTTATTAATTCGCCTCTTTGATATTCAGCAATCTTTGTTTTCCCTTCTCTAACAGACTGAACCTTGAAATTATATGATAAAGCATTTACAACCTTTGACCCTATACCATTTAATCCAACAGTTTTTTTAAATACTTTTGAATCATATTTAGCGCCAGTATTAATTCTTGACATGCAATCTACAACTTTTCCAAGCGGTATCCCTCTTCCATAATCGTGTATGCATACTTGTTTATCCTGTATTGAAACTTCAATAGTTTTACCGTATCCCATAGCAAACTCATCAATGGAATTATCTATAACTTCTTTAATAAGTACATATATCCCATCATCATGAGAAGCCCCATCGCCAAGTTTTCCAATATACATTCCTGGACGTAAACGAATATGTTCTTTCCAATCAAGTGAACGAATACTATCTTCTGTATATCTCTCTGTCATCGTTTTAACTAAATTTTGATGCAAAGATACTATAATGGGTATTTTTATTATTCTTTCAGATAAATTAGTTATTAAACAAATCAATGATTTTATTCACAAAAGGAAGGTGATTTCATTAAAATTCTATGAGCTAAGAGAAATTAGTCCCGAGTAGCAGGGACTAATTTCCAAATATTAATTATAAATAGTTAGAATTTCACTCTATTAAATAAAATCATAGATTTTAATTTTACAAAGCAAAATTATTTCACAGGGTTCACCCTGT
>CAYNBX010000191.1:0-4127 GCA_964395505.1 uncultured Bacteroidales bacterium
TTAATAATGCTAAACTTTTCTAAAATAGGAACAAAGAAAAAATACTTAATCACAGCAAGTATAATTATTTTTATATCAATATCTTCATTTGTTGTTTTTTATTCCATACATGATATTGCCAAATCAAATAAAATGGCAAAAAAATATTTAACGGCTGTAGCAGAAGGAGCAAACAATAATATAGATTCCTGGATAGAAGAGAAGAAAAAAATGTTGATGTTTATTTCCGAGATGCCGGAAATAAAAAATACCCTTGTTGATAAATCACAAGATATGAGTACTCGTCTTGACCTTATCATTAAACATTTCGACAACATTGATAAAATATTTATCACATCTACTGATGGCAAAATAATTTCAGGCTCTCTGTATTCGGATAATAATTTTAACGACATAAGTAAACTGGAATTATGGGATAATTTTAAAAAAAATAATTTTAACCTATATTTGAATACCTATATTTCAAGATCACAAAAAACAGGCAAATTAACTTTTATAATAATAAAAGGCGTTTTTTCTCCACAAAATAAATTGTTAGGTATTGTTGGATTTACTATTAATTGGGAAAAATTTATCAGTAAATTCATAATACCCATAAATATTGGCAAAACAGGATATGTCGCTATTACAGATACTTTAGGTAGGAATATTGGACATCGGGATCTCTCTCTCACACTTAAAAATCTGACAAACTATTCATGGATGAAAAAAATAATTCATGAAAAAAATGGATTTCAAAAATATAGATTTAAAAATAAAAATAAATTAATGGCTTTTCGTCAATCTAAAGAAACAGGCTGGATAATAAATGCCTCTATTGATGAAAATGAATTAATTGGACAAACTATTCATCTTAGAAACATTATACTTATTGTTAGTGTTATCATATTAATACTATTGTTGTTTGTTATAGGCTATTTAGATATATTTAAACTCGGGGAGGCAGAAAGAAATTTAATAGAGACTGAGAATAATTTTAAAATTCTGTTCGAGAGAGGTAATGACGGGATTTTTGTTCATAAAATTGGAAAAAATGGTGAACCCGGAATTTTTACTAAAGCCAATGGTGTTTTTTTAGAACTCTTTAAATACTCAAAATCTGAACTCTTAAAAAGTACTCCTTTTGATGTTTTTGATAAAAGTGGGAAAAATAATTATTTTAAAACATTAAAAAAAATAATTCAAATCAAACATCAGGTAATAGAAACCGAAATGTTTATTAACAATAAAAAAATGTTTTTAGAATTTAGGCTCTTCCTTACTGAAAAAGATAATAAATATACTGTGATGGGCTTTGTCAGAGATATTACAGAGCGTATTATTTCAAGAAATAAGCTAAAAGAAGACAGGGATTATTTAAATAAAAAAGTTGAAGAAAGAACCAAAGAAATTTTGAAGGCTAATGAGCAACTTATAACCTATATAAAAGAAAAAGATAGAATAGCACAAGAATTAAGCGAAAGTGAAGATAAATACAGAAGCATTATAGAAAGGGCAAATGATGGCATCATGCTTATCAGTGATAAAAAAATTAATTTTGTAAATAAAAAAATAGAATCACTACTTAAATATAATAAACGGGAACTTTTTGATATACCTTTTGAAAAAATAATTTCAAAAAATCATAGAGCCTGGGTTTTAAAAAATCATGAAAATCGTTTAACCGGCAAAAAAGCTAAAAATATTTATGAAACTCAATTTCTTTCATCACAAGGAGAAATCATTGATGTTGAAATAAATGCCGGAATGATTAATTATAAAGGAAAACCTGAAGATTTTATTTTTGTAAGAGATATTACTGAACGGAAAAAAATTGAAGAAGAAAAAAGACGACATAACGAACAACTTATTCAAACTGATAAACTTGCTGCTTTGGGAACATTAGTATCTGGGGTGGCTCACGAAATTAACAATCCCAATAATGCAATAATGCTTAATAATCCTATAATAAAACAAGCATGGGAATCTACTAAGCCAATTTTAGAAAAATACGAATTTGAGAATGGCGATTTTTTAATTTCAGGTATGCCTTATTCTTTTTTTAAAAAATATTTTGAAAATATTATTGATGATATTCAGGAAAGTTCTGAAAAAATTAAAAGTATTGTTGAAGACTTGAAAAATTTTGCTAAGCCTGATATGGAAATTATTAGTGATGATGTTGAAATAAATGAAGTTATCAGGTCTTCTGTTAAACTTCTTTCAAGTCAAATAATAAAAACTACTGATAATTTAATTTTAAATTTAGGTGAAGGAATTCCTGTTATAAAAGGTAATTTCAGACGATTAGAACAAATTTTTGTCAATCTTCTTCAGAATGCTTGCCAATCTCTTAAATCAAAAGATAAAAAAATTACTGTTTTTACTTCTTACAAAAGAGGCGAAGATTTCATTAAAATTGTTATTATTGACCAGGGCTGTGGAATCTCATCTAAAAATATTAAAAAAATTTTTGACCCATTCTATACTACTAAAAGAGATAAAGGGGGTACAGGACTTGGACTTTCTGTGTCTTTGAGACTTATTAAAGAGCATAAAGGAACTATTAATTTTGATTCAAAAGAGGGGTATGGAACTAAAGTAAGTTTAACGTTCCCAATAATAAAAAAATAATATGGAAATAAAAACACCTGTTAATCCAATATTAATAGTCGATGATGACAAAGCCGTCCTAAACAGTATGGAGTTTACCTTCAGGTCGAGCGGTTATACAAACATTGTTTGCATTCAGAAAAGCGAACAGGTAATGGAGTATGTTAAAAACAATCCTATCGAGATTATTTTTTTAGATATAACTATGCCAAATATTTCGGGAGAAAAAATTCTAAAAAAAATCAATATAGATTACCCTGAAATACCAGTAATAATGATTACAGGTTTAAATGATGTTAAAATGGCTGTTTCGTGTATGAAACTGGGCGCAAAAGATTATTTACTTAAACCTGTTGAAAGAAATCGTTTATTGTCTTCTATTAAAAATGTATTGGAATTAAGAAAACTCAAGAGCCAATATTCTCTTTTGAAACAGCATATGCTTAGCGAGAGCCTTGAAAATCCTGAAGCTTTCTCGCATATTATTACTCAAAGTAAACAAATGAATTCCATTTTTAAATATATGGAAGCCATAGGAAAATCTAACGAACCCGTTCTTATAACCGGAGAAACAGGAACAGGAAAAGAGCTTTTTGCCAAGGCAATATATAATTTAGATGATTATAAAGGGAAATATGTCTCTGTCAATATTGCGGGTCTTGATGATAATATGTTTACCGATACTCTTTTCGGGCATGTAAGCGGAGCTTATACTGGAGCTTCAACTTCAAGAGGGGGGCTTGTTGATCAAGCTGAAAACGGAATATTATTTTTAGATGAAATTGGGGATATTTCTGTTTCCTCACAAGTGAAAATTTTAAGATTAATTCAAGAAAAAGAATATTATCAATTAGGTGCCGATGTTCTTAGAAGAGCTAATTGTAGAATAATTGTGGCAACAAATGCTGATTTAATGAAAAAAATGGAAGATGGCTCTTTTAGGAAAGATCTTTTCTACAGATTATCTGTTCATAATATTCATATTCCTCCACTTAGAAAACGCAAGGAAGACATACCTTTGTTGACAGATTATTTTCTTGGAGAATCTGCAAAAAAATTAAACAAAAATAAACCTACTCCTACTAAAGAACTATTTCGTCTTCTCGAAACTTATAGTTTTCCGGGAAATGTAAGAGAACTTAGATCTATAATATACGATGCTGTTTCACAACATAAATCAAAAGTAATGTCCTTGAATTTTATTAGTGAAATAATAAATAAAAACATTAAAGATTCTGTTTCTACAGAAATAAACAATGATGCCTGTTTAAACTTTTTTCATGATTATGATAATTTGCCTTCAATAAAAGAAGCAGAAGTTCATTTAGTACAAGAGGCTCTTGTTAGATCAAAGGGAAATCAAAGTATTGCTGCTAAAATGTTGGGGATTTCCAGACAAACACTCAACAAAAAACTAAAAAAAAATATTGCTGAAAATAAATAAGCTTAGTTTAAAAATTAGGCTTTATAGACAAACTTAAAAAAAAGAAATAATAATTTTTTAATTATAATTATTTAGTATCTTTAAGGAAATT
>CAYNBX010000192.1:0-4086 GCA_964395505.1 uncultured Bacteroidales bacterium
CAAACCCAAATTAAATCTAAAATCCAAAATTTAAATTCTAAATTCTAAATTCCCTTTGGTCATGGATGTTTCATCTATCCAATAAAACACTTTATCCATTGAAATAACAGCAGAACTCATTTATTTAATCACAGATACTTTCTTGACAATGAACTTGTTATTAGTCGTAACAGTAATAAAATAAATTCCTTTTGAGAGATTGGACAAATTAATCTGCATAATATTTTTATTATTACTATTAATTCGATGTCTGGAAATTATATTTCCTAAGGTGTTAGAAATTAAAACCTCCATATTTTGCAAGTTTTTATTTCCAAATTCTATATTAATAATATTAGATGAAGGGTTAGGATATATAATAAAATTACTTTGATTTGTAATATCATTATCAATGCCAACAGGACCAACTGAAATATAATCAGTTACTGTTTTAGTATCTTCGCCATAATTATTGCTAACAGTTAAAGTAACAGCATAAATGCCTTGTGAATTATAAACAATATTTTCCGGATTTTGTTCTGTTGATATTTCAGGAGTTGCTCCTTCAAAAGTCCATGACCATATTTTGGGGAAACCTGTTGAAAGGTCAGTGAAGTTTATACTATCTCCCTCAATAATGGAAGTAGTATCAGCTTTAAAATTTGCAACTGGAGCAACGCCATCTAAAACAGTAACAAAATTTCTAACTGTTTTAGTATCTTCTCCATAATCATTAGTAGCTGTAAGCGAAACAGTATAATTACCTGGTGTATCATAAACAATATTTTCCGGATTTTGTTCTGTTGATGTATTAGGGCTGGCTCCATAAAAAGTCCAATTCCATGAATCAGGGTTTTCTGATGACATATCTGTAAAATTAACATTACCACCTGCTGTAAAATTATTTGTATCAGAAGCAAAGTCAGCAAAAGGTGCACCTACAGTAATATAAGCAGTTTTTGTTTTAGTATCTTCTCCATAATTATTACTAACTGTTAATGAGACGTCAAAATTACCTGGGGTATTATAAACAATTACAGGATTCTGTTCTGATGAGGTATCAGGTGTTCCACCTGTAAATGTCCATGACCATAATGTTGGGACACCTGTTGATAAATCATCAAAAGATACAGTATCTCCAACATGTATTTTAGTTGTATTTGTTCTGAAGTTAGCAGCAGGAGGAGCACTTACCACAATATAATTAACCTTGGTGATTGTATCACTTCCATAGAAATTGCTTGCTATTAAAGAAACAGTATATATTCCCGATGTATCATAAACGTGAGTAGGATTTTGGTTAGTTGAGCCATTACTACAATCACCGAAATTCCATTTCCAGGATGTAGGATCTTCAGTTGATAAATCAGTAAAGTTAACACTTCCCCCTGTTGGAATAGAAGTTTGATCTGCTGTAAAATCAGCAAAAGGACCGCCCACTGTAATATAATTATTTTTGACTTTGGTATCTGAGCCTACTGGATTGCTAACTGTTAAAGTAACTTTATAATTACCTGCTTCATTATAAACTATATTTGATGGATATTTTTTTGAGGATGTACCAGGAGTTCCTCCAACAAAAGTCCATGACCAGGATGTTGGAACACCAGTTGAATTATCTGAAAAATTAATACTGTCGCCAATTGTAATATATGTTTTGTTTGCAGAAAAGTCAGCAATAGGTTGTGACCAAAGGGGTTCAACGCCTAAAATAGCTCCTTGTAAATCAGTGAAATTTTCACCACCTGGATTTAAATTGTTTAAATAATAATAACCATTATAAGAACCACTCCATCCCCAATTAAAATGGAAATAACTTGTTCCCTGATATCCATCACAAACAAAAGCATGACCGCCTCCTGCTCCCTGACCGCGATATGGTATTGGTCTTGAGGCATCTAAGTCATCTCTCAGCATCTGTTCCCATTCTGAATTAGTAAATGCATTTTTGTGCTTATATTGAGCAGATGGAGAATAATTAAAATACTGAACTAAAGCATTTCTTGCATCTTGCATATAAGCTCCTGAACCATTAGTTCCATATTGCATGTCCACACTTACTCCGCAGTGATACATAAGTGTTGCAACAGCATTGTTATTACTATAAAGTTGATTAGGCATATCATCCCAATAATAAGTAGTTTCTCCAAAATTTACCTCTAACCAACCATAACCAGGACAATTATATCCATGAGAGCCAGTTCCTTGCTCAGGAAAATTATGATATTTCATCACTTGAGCCATTGAGGTTGCAACACAACCAGCCCAAACATGACCGCAAGGACCATTATCAGAAGGACATAATTCATTATAATAACAACCCTGATCCCAGTTGGTTGCACATAAAGGTTCTACGTCTTTTACCCCCTTATCAGGAATAAATGTATTTGAGCTATATTTTTCCCAAACAGTATTAATTTCAGGTGTACCTTGTAAATGATTTTTCTTTACATAAACAATCTGTTTTTTATATGATTTCATCCAATCACTAAAAGCAGGTGCCTCATCAGCTGGATTATTTGTATAATTGCCTTTTGATGAATAAGCTAAAATTGGATAAGTATGATCTTCAGCTGATATTATTACAAATCCTTTATTATCTTTTACATTAAAAATATAATATATAGGCATATCACCTTGCTTTATAGTGAATTCGTTTGTAAAAACTATGTCATTATAATTGATTTTTAAGGTTTGATTAAAGCTTTCAAAATAAATATTTTTTGCAAGCTGTTTTGCTTTTGTAATAGGAACTTCACCTGCAAAAAGATTTGTACAAAATATTAAACTTAATAAAATAATACTTTTGATAGTTTTTGTCTTCATAATATAAATTTATTTTAAATGTTAATTTTTTTTAATTTTTCGCAAATTTACAAATATTATTGCAATTTTCAAAAAAAATATTTTTAAATAATATAATTTAGTGTTTGTCTATAATATTATCTCCCAACAATTTAGATTGAAGAATTAAGAATTACATTAATTATCTGTTGATTAAAATAAAAAAATCTAAAATTTTATTAATTTGATGTACTTTATTGACAAAATTTAATTATTATCATTAATAATTTTTTTTAAATAAAAAATATACTAATTACAATACTTAATATAAGCAAAGTAAAAATTGTTTTTGCCCAAAATTTTCTTTTTACAAAAGATAAATAAAAAGTAATTAAAACTGAAACAGGTATGAATATTATTGATTCATTAAATTTACAAAGGCCATTTGCATAAATTAAAGATAAAATTGAAACTAATAATAGCAATATTATGACTGCAATTTTTTTTCTAATGCTTATTAAATTTTCATTATATCTGAACAAAAAATTAATTATAGAAAAAAATAATAATATTGTAATAAATCCGATAGAAACAGATTCAAAAGTATTATAATTAAAAACTATGCTTTCAGGATTATAGAAAAAGGATAAATACATATCAACAAAAAAACCTAATTTATCAATCCAAAAATAATAAGATGCAAGGAAAATATAAGGCAATATCAAACCTAAAATTGAAATCACAAATTCATGCCAGGTTTGTAAACGATATACTAAAAAACTAAGCCATATTAAAAGTATAAAAAAAATAGCAGGAAAATAAAAAAACGAAGCAATTGATATTAAAAAACTTGCATTAAAAACTTCAGCAAAAGCGTCTCTCTTACCATAAATCTTAAAAACCATATTCAATGCAAGAATAAGAAAAAAATTAGCAATCAAAACAGGATGTAGTGTTAATAAATCAGGAGAGAAGCTCATTAATAAAAAATAAATGAAAGCACACGCAAAAGTATTTTTCTTTGTTAGTTTATTATTAGAAACAGTAAAATTTAATATTATTGCTTCAATAAACAAAAGCAATAACGCAATTATAACATTTAAAATGTTCTTACCCTTAAAAAAATTATAGATAACAGTGTAGAAAGGATTTACATTATTATTTATTTCAACAATAGAATGTGGGTGGATAAAAGCGCCAAGCCATAATAATATTCCTACAAGAAAAAATATATGAATCTGCAGCAAATAATTTGACTTAAAAAATTTAATCAACATTTTGAATTATATATATTTGAGGCTGTTCCGAAAACTCTTTTATAAT
>CAYNBX010000193.1:0-4077 GCA_964395505.1 uncultured Bacteroidales bacterium
AAGAAATCGGACATTATGGACAAACACTAATTATATACAATCTAAATAGCATAACAGTTTCAATAGTTTTTTTGACTTTGTAAGTTTCATAAGCAGAATCATTAATTGTAAGTATTATTTCATTTCCAAAATCTAAGTATAATAACTTCAACAGCTAAGAAAAACAAGGCAAAAATAATAAATAACTTCCAGAGTATAACACCCTGATTCAATTCAACTAATGCCTTGGACAAAGGTTTATTTTTTACATTTAATACCATGTAATTTTTTAAATGTGATTTATTGATTAAATTTTCTAAATCACTTTGCTTATAAAAATTCATATTTGACTCTCTGCGGTCATAATTAAACGACAAACCCATTATTTCGTTACGGCCCTTATCAATCAATGAATAATTATCTGCATATTTTATTTGATTGTGTAAATAAAAATATGTTTGTGAATCAATATTTTTATATTCAGGAATAATCTCAAAATTATTCTTTTTATTTTTTATTTTATAGATATTGTCTCCAACGAAGCTAATATTATGAGTTTCAATAAAATCATCTTTACCAATAGTATAAAATAATCTATTACTTGTATTGCTAAGTAAAGCTATTTTATATAAACTGGGGACAAAAATTGCATGTTTTGGGAAATTACTAAAATCAGGCTCTAATGACACTGCAAACAAATATAGCTTGCCTTTACCATAATATTGAACACTTAGAAAAATATTTCCGTTTTGCATTTTTAATAAAGTTTCCTGATTTGAACGAGTAATTTTACTTATAACGTAATGTGAAAATACTGTTGGCAAATTTATATTCTCAGGTACTATTTCAAAAACATCATTATACAACTGGCTTTCTAAGTTTATATTTGTAATTTTCGTATTAAATGTATCTAATGAAGTGTAATAATTTGAATTAATAGAACTTAGAAAACTTTGATAATTTTGTATATCAATATTTGCTGAAGGGAATATTGCAAGGCTTCCTCCGTTTTTTATAAATCGTTTAATTTCTTGTGCTAAACCTGAAGATATTGATGAGAGTTCGTTCAGAATTACCAAATTGTAATTTTTAAATGATGAATAATCAATATTATTGACAAGAGAATTTTTGAAAACAAAGATAGAGTCTTTTCCATATAAAGAGTTTAAATATTTATTCTCTTTTGTTTGATTTATACAAAGAATAGGTATTGTAGGCAAAACTTTATAGGAGAAATAAAAGCTGTCATCATAAGTTATCGGATAATCTATAATTTCAAGCATTCCATAATGAATTCCAGGTTTACGAATAGTGTATGTAAGCTCTATCTCTGTTTCTGAATTTGCTCCTATATCAAAACTTGCAATAGCTCTTTGATTATTATTTATCTTTAATTTTATAGGTATTTTATTATAATTTTCTTTTGAAACATTTTTTATTTTCACAATTAGCTTAACATTTTGACCAACCTGATGAACAGGTGAAGAAAACCAACAGCTATCAATATACAGATTATTAGTTTTTTCTGCGTTTACAGGGATAAAATAAACAATAATGTTAGTATCATTATTTAAATGATTAATATCGCTTATATTTTTCTGAAAATCAGATAATATATAAGCAATTTTATTTTTGTTTTGTTGTGTTGAAAGCAAATCAGACTGCCTTTTGTTTACCTCAGAGATGTTTTTAACAGCAGGCGAAATTTTAACATTATCAAGCTTACTGATAAACTCATCTTTGCTTACCAGCCGCTGATTACTTCCCTTAAAATCATTTGTTAGTAATTGAAACAAATCACTTGACTTATATGCTGATGCTATTTCAAGGGCTTTATTTTTTGCAACATCAAGTAATCTGCCATTAGAAGATGATGCTTCCATGCTGAATGAATTATCAATATATATACTTACAACATTTTTTACATTTTGTTTCATTTTATTTTTAGAAATAGGAATGTAAGGTTGGGAAAAAGCAAAAACAAGACAAGAAATTGAAAGTATTCGCAATAAAAGAACTATCAAGTGTTTTAGCTCTGATTTCCTTTGGGTTTGCTGTTTTAATTCTTTTATAAATCGAACATTAGTAAAATATATCTTTTTAAACTTACGGAAATTAAATAAATGAATAATTATTGGAATTGAAATTGTAAAAAGGGCAAATAAAAAATATGGGTTAACAAAATGCATTAGTTTCTTTTTAATTATTATTTAAGGAAAAATATAAATTTCAAAATAAGTTATTCAAACAGTATGCAAAAATTAAAAATAATTAAATATGATTTAATACAAAGTTTAAAATTTTACAAAGTTAATTATTATAATTAAAGTAAGTCCTATTGATAATCGTATTGATTGAGTGATTTTATATCTAAAATTATTCAATTATGTATAAAAAAAGCCCCCTTATTAAAGGGAGCTTTTTTTGAAAATAAATGTTTTATAATATTATACGAGTCCTTGAGCTAACATTGCATCAGCAACTTTAACAAAGCCTCCGATATTTGCACCATTAATATAGTTAGTAAAACCATCTTCTTGTTTACCATATTTAACACATGTTTTGTGAATACTCTTCATAATATTATGAAGTTTTTCATCAACTTCTTCTTTTGTCCATGATAATCTTAAAGAGTTCTGGGACATTTCAAGTCCTGAAACAGCAACGCCGCCAGCATTAGAAGCTTTACCAGGGCTGAATAAGATTTTATTTTCCATAAATACAGAAACAGCTTCAGGAGTTGAAGGCATATTTGCTCCTTCACCTACACAAATACATCCATTGTTTACTAATGTTTTTGCTTCTTCTCCGCTAATTTCATTTTGAGTAGCACAAGGTAATGCAACATCACATTTTATGCCCCATGGCCTTTGCCCTGCATAATAATCAACTCCATATTTTTCAGCATATTCTTTAATTCTTCCTCTTTTAACATTTTTCAGATATTTCACATAATCCAATTTCTCTTTATCAATGCCATTAGAATCATAGATAAAACCTGACGAATCGGATAAAGTAACAACTTTAGCACCTAATTGAGTTGCTTTTTCTGTTGCGTACTGAGCTACATTACCGGAACCTGAAATAGCGATTATTTTACCTTTAAAATCTTCTCCTCTTGTAGCTAACATTTCTTTTGCAAAATAAACATTGCCATAACCGGTAGCTTCAGGTCTTATTAAACTGCCTCCCCAGCTTAGACCTTTTCCTGTGAGAACTCCTGTAAATTCGTTTTTTATCCTTTTGTATTGACCGAATAAAAATCCGATTTCTCTACCGCCAACACCTATGTCACCTGCAGGTACATCAAGGTTAGGGCCAATATAACGGAATAATTCAGTCATAAAACTTTGACAGAATTTCATTACTTCATTGTCTGATTTCCCTTTAGGATCAAAATCAGAGCCGCCTTTAGAACCACCCATTGGTAAGGTAGTTAAACTGTTTTTAAGTACTTGTTCAAAAGCCAAAAATTTTAAAATGCTTAGATTAACCGTTGGATGTAAACGCAAACCTCCTTTATAAGGCCCAATAGCACTGTTCATCTGGATTCTAAATCCTCTGTTAAATCGCATCTCACCTTTGTCATCTAACCATGGAACTCTGAATATAACAACTCTTTCGGGTTCTGTCATTCTTTCTAAAATTTTTGATTCCTTATATTTTGGATGTTCTTCAATATAAGGGATAAGAGATTCTGCAACCTCTTTGACTGCTTGATGAAACTCTACTTCTCCAGGATTTTTGGCTATAACTTTAGCCATAAATTCTTCTACTTTTTGGTTTAAAATACTGTTTGTCATTTCTTATTATATTTTTGATTAATAAATTAATAAATTAATTTTGGGCAATATTAAAGAAAATAATTTATTATTAATGATAAAATATCGTTTTTTTTCTTATTTAATATTAAATTTAAAAACTATATATTTAACTCAACTTTCGCAATCTTAATAAAACAATGAATATGAATAAAGAAACATTTTAATATTATTTTTAATACATTGTTTTTCTATCAGTTTAAATTTACTTTGTCAAAATAAGGTCGGATGCTGCAAAACAGTAATTTAAAAGGGAAAAGACTTTTTCACTTTAATT
>CAYNBX010000194.1:0-4074 GCA_964395505.1 uncultured Bacteroidales bacterium
GCTCGCCGAAATTCATGTTAATTTTTGCTTTATTGCCAATAAAAAGATTTATAAATAATTCGTTATCTTTATGAGCATAAACATATCCCGGGAGAGAGGGTACAAAACGTACAACGTTAGTGGGGCAGCAGGAACAACTAAACCAGGGTTTTCGTTCATGACCGCCGTCAGATTCCAATGGGTTTGAATAGAAAAATTTATTGCCATGAATTGACACACCTGCAAGAAAGCTGTTGTATAATGTTTTTTCCAAAACATCAATATATTTTGCATTGCCATATAACAGAAACATACGTTGATTCCAAAGCATATTAGCAACAGAAGCACATGTTTCGTTATAAGCAGTAAGATTAGGGAGATAATAATTATCACCAAAGGCTTCACCAGCCGGTTTAGCACCTATGCCACCTGTAATGTAGAATTTTTTATAAACAACATTATGCCAAAGTTTGTCTATTGCATTTTTATAAGCTTTATCGCCTGTGAGAGCAGCAATATCTGTCATGGCAGAATACATATAAACTGCACGCACTGCATGACCAACAGCCTCAAACTGCTGTGTTACAGGTTTGAAATCCTGAGTGTAAATTTTATTGCTGCCGTCGGCTCCGTAAACATATAGTTGATGACCTTTAGAATCACCTCTCTCGTCAAGAAAATATTTAGCGAGTTTTAAATATTTTTTATCACCTGTTACACGATATAATTTTACTAAGCCTATTTCTATTTCCTGATGTCCGGGTACTCCATGTTTTTGGTTTTTGCCAGGACCAAATATTTTATTCACAAGGTTTGCACTTTTAATTGCAATATTCAAAAGAGAACGTTTTCCTGTTGCTTTGTAATAAGCCACAGCAGCTTCATACATATGTCCTATGTTATAAAGTTCGTGACTGTCTTTTAGTTGCGACCATCGTGTTTTACCGGTATATGGCGGCAGGCTGTCAGAATTTATTGTTCTGCAGGTGTAAAGATAGCCGTCGTCTTCTTGTGCAGCTGCAATTTTTGCTATCAATGCATCCAAATATTTTTCCAGCTCAGGATTAGGATGAACAGATAATGAATAAGATGCTCCTTCAATAACTTTATAAACATCAGAATCGTTATACCTGATACCAACAAAAGCACCCTTTTTTAATCCTCCTGCTTTAGCAAAATTGTCAATCCTACCTGTCTCTTCACACTTTTTAAATTCATAAGGAATAGTAACAATTCTGTTTGTGTCTAACCTCGGCAACCAAAAATTATCTGTAAAATGCACATCAGTAAAAGGTACCGGCTTTACAGGATAATCTGTTTTGGAACTTGGATTTTTCGCACACGAACTTAATAAGGTCATGATAATTAGATATGTAAATAATTTTTTCATAGTATAAATTTTATTAGATTAGATATATTTTATTTTTACCTACCGGTTGGTAAAGGTAGTAATTAAAATAATGATTCAAAAAAAATATTATTAATTTTGTGAAAGATTCAACGTATTTATATTGTTATGGACGATATACTAAGGAAGTCATTCATATAGTTATAACCTCAGTTAATATGAAAATAAATTATACCGGTACATAATAGTATGTATAAATATGCAGATTGATTGTTTTTTTTTATAATTTTGCATTTCAAATTTTAGTTTTTAAAATATGAGATTACTCCGAAAAGACCTGACATTTTTGTGGTAATAAAAAGCAGTATAATTAAATTGCTGATAATACGAATAACAGGAAACTTGTCAGGTCTCAATCCGTCAGATGACGGAACACTTTTCGAAGTGGACTCAAAATATAATATTTAATTATGTCGATACAATTTTTTGATATTTCTAAAAAGTCTAAAGTCCCAAAATATAAGCAAATTATACAATCGTTATTTCTTGCTATAGAAAGAGGAGAACTAAAGATGGGAGATAAGGTGCCATCCATAAATAATATTTGTGAAAAATGCGGACTTTCAAGAGATACTGTTTTAGTTGCTTTTAATGAAATGAAAGCAAGAGGAATAATTGATTCTGTTCCTGGTAAAGGTTATTATGTAAATAATGTTAATATAAAATCTAAACATAAAATATTTCTTTTATTTGATGAGTTAAATGCATTTAAGGAAAATTTATATAATTCATTTTTAAAAAATTTACATAGTGATGCAGTTGTTGATATTTATTTTCATCATTTTAATAGCCGTATGTTTAATGATTTAATTATTAATAATGTTGGAGCATATACTTCATACGTTATTATGCCTGCTAAATTTAAGAATACTGTATCTGTTTTGAAAAATTTACCACAAAATAAAGTCTTTATTCTTGATCAAACTAATTCTGAATTAAAAAGTTTATATCCTGCTGTTTTTCAGAATTTTAAAAAAGATATGTACAACGCATTGTCATCAGGGAAAGATTTATTAACTAAGTATAAAAAATTGATTTTAGTTTTCCCTGGAGGTAAAGAACCTGAAGGACAAAAGAAAGGATTTGAAAAATTTTGTAAGGATAATATAGATTATTGGAATTCTGAAGTAATATCTTCTTTAGATAAACGAGTTATTTATAAAGGTGAGGTTTATATTATGCCCAATGATAGGGATTTAGTAGAATTAATAAAACTTGCTAAAAAGAATGGTTTAGTTACAGGAAAAGATATTGGAGTAATTTCATATAATGATACACCTCTTAAAGAAGTTGTTTGTGATGGAATAACAACTATTTCTACTGATTTTTGTCAAATGGGAAAATCTCTGGCAGAAATTATTTTAAATAAAAAAAATATTCAAATAGAAAATCCTTCTATGCTTATTAGGAGAGCTTCTTTATAACAAATGTAAAGTTAGTTTTAATATTGAATGTTTTTTTTCAATATAATAGTCAAGGACATGTGTGAGACAAGAGATTTTTTAAAAACTGTTTGAAATGAAAAAATTTGATTTAAATAATAATACACATAGAAGATTTAATCCTTTGACAGGGGAATGGATTTTGGTTTCACCACATAGAGCAAAACGTCCATGGTTGGGAAAAGAAGAAAAGACTGTTGTTGTGAATAGACCTGTGTATGATTCTAAATGTTATTTGTGTCCTCGAAACGTCAGGGCTAACGGAGCAGTAAATCCTGATTATTCAGGAACGTACGTTTTTGATAATGATTTTGCTGCTCTTAGGATGGATAGTCCTGATGGAGAATATTCAGAGGGAGAATTGTTTAAAGCAAAGAGTGAAAAGGGAATTTGCAGGGTTGTTTGTTTTTCTCCTAAACATAATTTGACTATTCCGGAGATGTCTGTTGATAAAATAAAAGAAGTTGTTGATGTGTGGCAGTCACAATATAATGAATTGTCAGCAATTAAAGACATTTTTTATGTTCAGATATTTGAAAACAAAGGGAGTATTATGGGCTGTTCAAATCCTCATCCTCATAGTCAGATATGGGCACAGCAGTCAATTCCTGTTGAACCTGCAAAAGAATGCGTTAACTTTAAGAAGTATTATGAACGATTTGGAAAAACGCTTTTAACGGATTATCTTTCTATAGAATTAGAAAAAAAGAAGAGAATACTTATCGAAAATAAACATTTTGTTGCATTGGTTCCTTTTTGGGCTGTTTGGCCTTATGAATCCATGATTATTTCTAAACATGAATATCAGAATATTGGACAGTTTAATGATGAAGAAAAATTGTCGTTTGCAGCAATTTACAAAGAGCTGACAATTATGTATGATAATTTATTTCAAATATCATTTCCTTATTCAGCAGGAATCCATCAGTCTCCTACAGATGACAAACAATATCCGGAGTGGCATTTTCACATGCACTTTTATCCTCCATTGTTGCGTTCTGCTAAGGTAAAAAAATTTATGGTAGGTTATGAAATGTTAGCTAATCCACAGAGAGATATAAGTGCAGAGACCAGTGCTGAGATATTAAAAAATTTATCGAAAATTCACTATAAAAACAGCTGATTGTAAATGCTATTTAAAAAAAAAATTCGGTAAAACATAATTAGTTATACCGAATTTTAAAATTTTGTGCTAAATTAAAATAATTTATACTCAATACCAATTGCAAAATCAGTTGAAGTTTT
>CAYNBX010000195.1:0-4063 GCA_964395505.1 uncultured Bacteroidales bacterium
AAATTAGAAATTGGGGAAAACTTACTTTTAGCAGCATAACTTCAAATATCTAATATCTAATTTTAAACATTATTAATATTTTTTTAAGATAATTATTTAATAATGAGTTATATATAAAAACATAAAAACATGAAAAAAATTATTAAACTTTCATTTTTAGCATTATTAATTACTGTATCTTTTACAGTAATTGCTCAGGAAAAACTCCTTAGCCTTAAAGATGTAAACTGGATGAACCCTGGTATATATCCAGGTTCCCTTAGAAATTTACAATGGATGGGCAAAAGTGATAATTTCTCATATATTGCAAACAAGAGCATTGTAAAAGCTAATGTAAACACTGAAAAAAGAGATACTATCTTACGACTCAATGATATTAATAATCAAATCACTAAAATTGGAGGTGAAGAAATAAAAAATTTCCCTTCAATAAAATGGCTTGATAATAATGTCTTCATTTTCCGCAATAAAAATTTTTTATATTCTTATAATTTATCTTCCAAAAGATTGAAATTACTAAATAAATATGCTGAAAATGCTGAAAACATTGAAATAGAAGATCATAATTTCAAAATAGCTTATACAATAAAAAATAATTTATTTATTGCAATAGATGGCTATCAGGTTCAGGTTACAAATGATACAAACAAATGGATTGTTAACGGCCAATCTGTTCATCGTGATGAGTTTGGAATAACAAAAGGCATCTTCTGGTCACCTAAGGGTAATTTACTTGCTTTTTACCGTATGGATGAAACAATGGTTACTGACTATCCAATAGTTGATATAACAACTCGTATTGCAAAAGTTAAATATATTAAATACCCAATGGCTGGAATGACAAGCCATCAGGTAACAGTTGGAGTTTATAATCCACAAACAAAAAACACTATATTTCTTAAAACAGGAGAACCTGCAGAACAATATCTAACTTGCGTTACCTGGGGCCCTGAAGAAAAATACATTTATATAGCTGTTCTTAACCGCAATCAAAATCACTTAAAACTAAATAAGTATGATGCTGCAACAGGAAATTTTATAAAAACACTTTTTGAAGAAAAAAATGATAAATATGTAGAACCCGAACATCCCTTGTATTTCTTGAAAACAAAACCAAATCAGTTTATATGGTTTAGCAAAAGAGATGGGTATAACCATCTGTATTTGTATAACACTAATGGCAAACTGATTAAAAAACTAAATAGAGGAAATTGGGAAGTAACCAAATTTATAGGTTTTGGTAAAAATGATAAAAATATATTTCTCTCTTCAACAAAAGAAAGTCCTCTTGACAAGGACATTTACTCTGTTAACCTTAAAACTTTAAGAATTAAAAAAATTTCTAATGTTAACGGAACTCATAAGGCTTTATTAAGTAATAATAAAAATTATATTATTGATATTTACAGTAATACAAAAATCACAAGAGAATATACACTTCTTACTACAAAAGGCGAAAAACTACAGAAATTATTACCTGACAAAGACCCTTTAAAGGATTATAAATTGGGTAAAATGTCAATTTTTAAAATTAAAAACAACGAAGGCATTAATCTTTACTGCAGGCTGATAAAGCCTATTGATTTTGACTCTTTAAAAAAATATCCTGTATTTCTCTATGTTTATGGAGGACCTCATGCCCAATTAATTACTAATTCCTGGTTAGGAGGAGCAGGTCTATTTCTTAATTATATGGCTGAAAAAGGATATATTGTTTTTACGCTTGACAACAGAGGTTCTGCACACAGAGGCCTGAAATTCGAACAGGCTATTTTCAGAAACCTTGGAACCGTTGAAGTAGAAGACCAGATGAAAGGTGTTGAATACTTGAAATCTTTAAAATATGTTGATACAACACGAATTGGCGTTGATGGATGGAGCTATGGCGGTTTTATGACCATTTCAATGATGCTTAAAAATCCAGGAGTTTTTAAGGTTGCTTGTGCTGGAGGCCCTGTAATTGATTGGAAATATTACGAAGTTATGTATGGTGAAAGATATATGGATACTCCACAAGATAACCCTGAAGGTTACAAAAATGCAAGCCTATTAAACTATGTTGATAATCTAAAAGGCAAACTTCTAATTATTCACGGAACCTCCGACCCTACTGTTATGTGGCAAAATAGTCTTATGTTTATCAAAACTTGTATTGAACATAATAAACAGCTAGATTATTTTGTTTATCCCGGTCAAAAACATAATGTTAGAGGCAAAGAAAGAATACATTTGTATCAGAAAATAATAAACTATTTTAATGATTATCTATAAAATAATAATTATCAATATTGTTCAATTACATAGAGACACAAAATTTTGTGTCTCTATGTAATCATATTCTGTCTGTAATTGTTCAAAAATAGTATTACCAATTGCAAAGTGTTATTCCAATTGAAAAAGGATTTATTTCAGGACCTTCGTTATTATTGAATAAGGTGTTAAGTGAGTAAGTTCCAAATAAGTTGATAATACCCCAGCCAATTCTTGCAGTTAAATCATATCTGAAAGGTTGTATATGAAAATCATCGCGATTTTTATCTTTGCGTTTCCCATCATCTTTATAAACTTGTTTGCTGTGTGATGATAATCTTGTACCCAAAACAATACCACCTGTAATATGAAAACTATTATTTCTAAAATTTCTATTAGTTTGATATTCGAGTAACAAAGGAACTGTTAAATAAGTAACTGACAATTTGCTTTTTTTATATTTTCTTGTCGGATTTTCATCATTGCCAGAAAAACCCCAAATGATACTTGTGTCAGATTTTAATACTATATTATCATCAAAACGATAATTATTATATTGTAAACCTAAGCCTGTTATTAAACCAAAATGATTCTTATATAAATTAAAATTTTGTTCATAAGCATTAATATTTACGCAAACAGATTTTTCATATTTTAAATTAAGAAAGTTATATTTATTGTTATTAGGAATATTATAATAGCCGTTATATAAATAGCCGTTTACTCCCATATCAACGCCACCCCAGTGTCCATTAAATTTATTTTTTTTATGTCTTTTAAACTTTACATTTCCATTTTCATCAATAGAAAGTGTATTATTCCCTAATTTAATCTTGGTAGTGTCATTATCAATAACTTTTATTTTTAAACTTCCAATATCTACTTCTGTTGAATCCTTCTCTTTATTTGCTTTTAAAAAAATATTATTATTGGATAATTTAACATTATGAGAACGTCTTTTATTTTTAATAATTTTAACGGAAGGTTCTTGTTTTAAAGAAACATTACCGGCACCGCTTATATTACATACAACTTCTTGCTTTGCATTAATTTTAGCATCACCGGCACCGCTTATATCAGCCTTAGTTTTTTGTGTTAAAAGATTAAAAGCTTTAAGCCTACCTGCACCGCTAATTTTAGAAGTGTGCGAGTTTGCAGTTCCTTTAAGTTTTACATCTGCTGCACCTGAAATTTCTGTTTGTAAAGTATTAACTGAGATATCCAAATTGACATTTGACGCACCACTTGCTTTTATCTTCAATTGTGCAGTATTAATTTTATTTTCCCCTCTTATGGTTGACGCACCACTTGCTTTTATACAATTTATATCTTTAAAAGCGATATAAATATTTAATTTCGTTGGCCTTCTAATAGATTTAGAAGATATCTTTAGAATGTTGTTATCAACTTTAGTTATCACTTGACTTTGAATATTTTCGTCGGTTTCAACTTTTACTGATTGCTCATCTCCTTGAGATAGAAAAACCATATAAGCACCTCCAACTTCAATGGTGTTGAATTCAGGTAATGAGCGTTCCTGTGTAATAATATTGCCATTACCCTTTGTTTTCTGTGCAAAACTTATAAAGCTTATACTCAAAATAATTCCTAACAAGAATAAGCCAATTAATTGTTTATTTAATACTTTCATAATAAATTATTTTTAATTAATAATTTTCTAATAAGACGAACAATGTTTTTGTTTTGTTACAATAAAATTTTTGTTTAAAATCAGGATACAATACTAATTGTTATTAAATAGATAGATAATTAATTAGTGTCCGTACATAAAGTCGGTGTTTGATTCAGAATG
>CAYNBX010000196.1:0-4062 GCA_964395505.1 uncultured Bacteroidales bacterium
TGAGAATTTTTTAATGATCCTCTTATCTATCTGATAGAATTAAGAAAATTAGTCAAAGTAAACCTCAAGGATTTTTTTTAAACCATACTCGTAATTTTTTTCTAAATAAAGCATATTAAATTATACTCGTTTTAAATTTATTATCTGTATTTTTGTCAAATTTCATTTTAAAATAAAATTGATATTTAATTTATATTGATGATATTACGTACAGATAAAGTTGTAAAAAAATATAAGCACAGAATAGTTGTAAATAAAGTCTCTATTAAGGTTGAACAGGGAGAGATTGTAGGTCTTTTAGGACCAAATGGCGCTGGGAAAACAACAACTTTTTATATGATTGTCGGTTTGATAAAACCATACTCAGGTAAAGTTTATATAAATGATATGGATATTACTGAAGAGCCTATGTATAAAAGAGCTCGCAGAGGAATAGGCTATCTTTCGCAAGAAGCTTCTGTTTTCAGGAAATTAAGTGTTGAAGATAATATTAAGGCTGTTCTGGAATTTTCTGATTTTTCAAAAGAACAACAAAAAGAAAGATTGGAATCTTTACTCAATGAATTTGGACTGCAAAATATTAGAAATAGTAAAGGCATCCAACTTTCAGGAGGGGAAAGAAGAAGAACTGAAATAGCAAGAGCTTTAGCTGTTGACCCTAAATTTATTTTACTTGATGAACCTTTTGCTGGCATTGACCCTATTGCTGTTGAAGATATCCAGAATATTGTTGTTAAACTCAAAGATAAAAATATTGGTGTTTTTATTACTGACCATAATGTTCATGAAACACTTTCCATTACTAATAGAGCTTACCTTTTGTATGAAGGAATTGTTATGAAATCAGGAACATCAGAAGAACTTGCAGGTGATGAACATGTTAGAAAAGTTTATCTTGGTAAAAATTTTGAACTTAGAAAATAATATTACTTATCATTATTATATAATAAAATAATTTTTTAATTTATAAATTGGAGGAAAAATGAAAATAAAATCAATAATTGCACAAGAAGTTTTGGATTCAAGAGGGAATCCAACAGTAGAAGTAGATATGGAATTAGAAAACGGGACAATAGGTAGAGCTATTGTGCCTTCTGGAGCTTCAACAGGAGAGAAGGAAGCAGTTGAACTAAGAGACGGAGACCCTAAAAGATACGGAGGAAAAGGAGTTTTAAAAGCAGTAGAAAATGTAAATAAAAGAATTGCACCAGAACTTATTGGATTATCTGTTTTTAATCAAAGATTCATAGATCAAACAATGATTGATTTAGATGGAACTCCTAACAAAGCAAAATTTGGTGCAAATGCTATTTTAGGTGTTTCTCTTGCAGTTGCCCATACAGCTTCAAATGCCCTCGGTTTGCCTTTATACAGATATATTGGAGGCGTTAATGCTTCTTTACTTCCTGTACCTTGTATGAACGTTTTAAATGGTGGAGTTCATGCAGGTAATAATGTTGACTTTCAGGAATTTATGATAGCTCCTCATAATGCTCCTGACTTCCAAACATCTATTCGTATGGGAGTTGAAACTTTTCATACCTTGAAAAATGTTTTAAAGCAAAAAAGTTACAGCACTGGCGTTGGAGATGAAGGCGGTTATGCACCAGAATTAAAATCTAATGAAGAAGCTGTTGAAGTTATTATAGAAGCTATTGAAAAGGCTGGATATAAGCCAGGAAAAGATATTTCTATCTGCCTTGACCCTGCTACAAGCGAAATGTGGAAAGACGGTAAGTATGTCTTCTTTAAATCTGATAAATCAGAAAAAACACCACAGGAAATGGTAAATCTTTGGAAAGAATGGGTTGAGAAATATCCAATAATTTTATTAGAAGATGGTATGGCTGAAAATGACTGGCAAGGCTGGGAATTATTAACTAAAGAACTTGGTGATAAAATTGAATTGGTTGGTGATGATCTTTTATGCACTAACGCTAAACTACTTCAGCAAGCTATTGATGTAAAAGCTGCTAATTCAATACTTATAAAATTAAATCAAATAGGGACATTGACCGAAACTCTTGAAACTATTGAACTTGCAGGCAAAAATAATTACAATTGTTTTGTATCTCATCGTTCAGGCGAAACAGAAGATACAACTATTGCTGATTTAACTGTTGCTATTGGCGCAGGGCACCTCAAAACCGGTTCAGGCTGCAGAAGTGAAAGGATAGCTAAATTTAACCAACTAATGAGAATTGAAAGACAACTTGCAAAACAAGCAAAATTTGCTGGAATCAAAGCATTTAAAAATGCTTAAAAAATATTAATAATAAAGTATAATTTAATGATGGAAAAATGAAGAATTGTATTATCCGTTAATGACAATAATGAATTAGATGCAAATTTGAGTCAACATTTTGGTCCCTAGCCTTTTTATGTTTTAATTGATGTACAAGATACTGATATTAAAAATGTGAAAACTGTTGTAAATCCTTTTTATGGAAATCATGGAGCACCAGGTCAGATTCCTGGATTTATTAATGAACAAAATGCACAGGTAATTACTTACGGGGCTATGGGACCCCAAATTATTAATCTCTTTAAACAATTTATCATTCAGCCTGTTACTAATGTTTCAGGAAAAGTAAAAAATGTTATTAATGTTTTTTTGAATAAACAAATCGCAGGTTCTGAACCTTGTGGAGAACATAGACTTTAAAACATTATTATATAATGATTAAAATTAAGCCGAAAAATATTTAATTTTTCGGCTTAATTTCTTATGTTGTATATCTTTATCATCTTAAAATATTGAGTGCAGATATATGATTTCTATAATTTTACATTTTATTGCACATACTATCTATAAAACAAATTGTTTATAAGAGATAAAATCAAATATAAAACTATAATTATTGGAATACCTATGAAATGATATAAAACGATAGATGCCAAAGATAAGCCGATAAAAATAAACCTTATTTGATTTTCTTTCCATTTCAGATTTTTGAACTTAAAAGAAAACAGATGAATTTCAGCAACAAGTAAATAAGATGAAATAATTGTTAGACTGATTAAAAAATAAAAATTTGATAATAAATCAATTAGATAAGGATAATTTGATGTATCAAAACGAATTATCAAAGGGATAGAACCAATAAAAATTGCATTTGCAGGAGTTGGTAATCCAATAAATGAATTTGTTTGACGTGGATCTATATTAAACTTTGCTAATCGTAATGCAGAAAATACAGGAATTATTAGAGCTGTAAAGGGAATTATATTTATTCCATTGATAATAACAACAGGCAAGTTAAAGCTATTTTTTATTAATTGAAACATTATCATTCCAGGGGAAACACCAAAAGAAATAACATCAGCTAAAGAATCAAGCTCCTTCCCTATTTCTGTTTTAACATTCAAAATTCTGGCTGACATACCGTCAAAAAAATCAAAAATAGCTGCTAGGCCAATAAAATATGATGAAAAGACAAGTTCATTATTAAAAGCCAGGACAATTGCAATACAGCCACTTAAAAGATTCAATGAAGTGATAAAATTAGGTATATGCTTTTTTATTGTCATAGATTTGCAAAGATTTTAAAATTAAAGGGAAAAATCAAATAAAATAATATTTTTTCAACCCTCTCAGATTTTTTTATTTATTTCATAAACCATGAACTTCGTTCGCGAGTATTCATATTCAACTCCTTAAGTGTTATCACACTTTTTTTAACATTAAATATCTTTTAAAAATTAAAAAAAATATTAGCTTCACTCACAACCCTGAAGGGTTTGAACAATATCAAAAAAATTATAAACATTTTAAACTGCTGCTTTCTTTGATTACATATTTTTTAATAGAACTAAAGAATTTAAAAATATTTGTGTGAATTTTTATACTTTATTACTTTATATTTTCCATATACTTTTAAAATATCTATATCTTTGTAATCTTATATTTTCATAAAATAAAATATCTAAATTTACAATTTAATCTTATGAAAGTAAATCCGATTAATAATCGGATTTTTCTCAATAAATGATTTATTAATAACAATGAAACATTAAAATCATAGATATTATTAACTTTGTTGTGCAAAATTATTTAACAGG